>CAYGTD010000087.1:310-12067 GCA_964352725.1 uncultured Roseivirgaceae bacterium | reverse complement strand
GGAGATTGGGAGTTCAAAACATTCCAGAACCTTTACTTGGAAAGTAAAAAATTTGATGGAGGAAGCAAGACTAGTTTTGATCAAAATGGGAATAAGATTAATCCAGTCTATTTTTTCACATCTACCAATCAATTTCTTTTTGGCTTGAATGATCAAATTAATTTGGGTTTTGATGTTTGGATAAAATCCTCTAATCAGGAAAATGACACGTTTAATTCGACTACAGGAGTGTCAGGTTTTGGTCCAAAAATCAAAATAGCACCTATTAAAGCATTACCCCGTCTTTCTCTTCAAAGTACCTTTTTAATTAATTTATTAGATGATCCTGAAGGAGTGGATGGTACACGTTATTTTCTGGAATGGGATGCCAATCTATGGATTAACCAAATCTTTTTTGACTTGCCACTTAATGAAAAATCGCAGTTGTTTTTTCAGCAAGCATTTTGGTATCGTTTTTTTAGAGATGAATCCTCTGTAGAAAACAATTTCTTGGAAACTCAAACAAGCATATTTTATAGCTATTTTCCAACTAATCGATGGACAGTCTATGCCATGTCGGAGTATTTTCCAAGACACTATGATTTAAGTAATGAAAAAGGGGAGGCATTCTTCTCCTACTTTATTCAGTCAGGAATTGGGACTAAATATCAAGTGATTCCTAATAAGTTGGAATTCGAACTGTTGTATACCAATTTCTGGAATGGAAGTCAGGGACAAGGAGCTGGACAGACCTTCAACTTAGGTATTCGTCTAATTAATCAGTAAGATTTTTGTAGAGCCGATGTAGCCATCGGTTTCTTTTTTCAGTAATACTTACAAAGTAGAAAAAAATATTTTCAGATTTTGAATCCTTTCCAATTTTTCTTCGTATCATTAAACTTACATTTACGAAAGTAATAAAAAATGAAAGGAACTAATCTAGGAGAATTTGAAGAGTTGGTCTTACTGACGGTCGGTATTTTGTATGACAATGCCTATAGTGTTGCTATTCAGCGGGAGTTATCAAGTCAAACTGAACGAAAAGTAACAATCAGTGCAGTTCACTCCGCTGTTTATAGACTAGAAGAAAAGGGATTGTTGGATTCACGAATGGGAGAGATGGAGAGTACAAGAGGAGGAAAGAGAAAGCGAATTTTCACTATTTCAAAAGCTGGGAAAGTGGCACTTGAAACAGCAAGTGAAATACGCTTGAAGCTTAGAAGTCAAATACCAGAAATAGCTTTTCAAAATCTATGAAGCAGTTTGATCCTCCAAAATTGCCCTTAAAATTCCTTCGATTCTTCTGCGCCGACGATCGATTGGAAGAATTGGAAGGAGACCTCTATGAAGTATATAATGACTTTATAGTGGAAAAGGGGAATAGATTTTCCAATCTATTCTATTGGGGGATAGTCATCAAAAGTTTTAGATCGTATGCACTTAAAGGGAATAGAATGGAAAGTAGAAATAGATTGAGCACAGCGCTCACGTTTTTAAAGCATAACCTTACCATAGCCAAAAGAAGTATAGTTAAGCATAAGACCACAGCAGCGATTAATATTTTTGGATTAGCTGTAGGGTTAGCGGCATTCCTTTCCATTTACAGTATTGTTCAATATGAGCTAAGCTTTAATAAGCAGATTCCTGGGAAGGAAAATGTGTATCGAATCTATTCTTCATTCTCAGGCTCATTTACTGCTTCCAACAAAGGTGTAGCCATACCAATAGGAGACTTTGTTCAAGAGAATTTTACAGGATTGGAGGCTGTATCTCGTTTTCAAACATGGAGTGCAAGTGTGAAAATACCAGATGAAAATGAGTTGTTGAGAGATTTAGGTGGTCAAGGTCCGATGATAATAGCTGATTCGTCTTATTTCAAAGTTATAGATCAATATGAGTGGATCGTAGGCTCTCCAACTGAGTCCCTTAATGAGCCCCAAAGGGTGGTCTTGACTGACAATCAAGCAAGGATCTATTTTGGTAGTATAGATTGGCGTGATATGATTGATAGGAAAATCATTTATCATGATTCCCTCGAAGTGCTAGTATCTGGCATAGTGAAGGAGCCAGATTACAATACTGATTTTGATTTCACAGAAATTATTTCCTACCTCACCATTACCAATACATGGCTCAAAGAGAGATATGATTTAAATCTTTGGGACAATACAAACAGTTCTTCACAGCTTTTTATTAAAAAAATGGCCAATGTGGATTTTGATAATATCAATAGGCAGATGATTCGAATTGATGAAAAGATACTAGAGCAAACTGAAGATACAGATTGGGTGCAGTCCTATAAACTACAATCATTAGGGGATCTCCACTACAATCCTGAAATTGGCATATTTGATAATTCAGGACCTTCAGTTCATCTAGAAACATTAAGTATTTTGAGTATAGTAGCTGTAGCCATACTACTCATTGCTGTTTTCAACTTTGTGAATTTGGAGACAGCTCAGTCAACTTCAAAATCAAAAGAGGTTGGAGTACGAAAAGTGATGGGCAGTGTTCGCTCTCAGCTTATCGCTCGCTTTATCACAGAGAGTATGGTTGTGGCGTTCATTGCGGTCATATTGGCAATACCATTGGCGCATTACGGTCTTATATACTTTCAAGAATTCATTCCTGAAGGTGTGAAAATTGAGTATGAAAGTCCCCTATTTTGGATGTTTTTACTTTCTATAGGGCTTTTTGTAGGTTTCATAGCTGGTATTTATCCCTCTCTAGTAGTGTCCTCTTTTAATCCCATCAAAGCACTTGGTTCAGGTGTTGCTTCCTCGAGAGCTGGAGGTGCATTCATAAGAAAGTCATTAATACTATTCCAATTTCTGTTTTCTCAGTTGCTCATAGTAGGGACTCTTGCTATGGTATGGCAAATTTCATTCATGCTAGATAAGGAATTAGGATTTGAGGAAGATGGGATTTTATATTTTTATACGCCATTCTATGGATCTGAGAATGATCAGAATAGATTGGTCAATGATATTAAGAGTATGCCTTCAGTTTCCAATCTTTCTTTACATGGAAATCCACCCGCTCAAAATGGATACTCTACTTCAACTGTCAAGTACTTTACTAATGGGGAAGAAATAGTAACCAGCGCCCATCAAAAATCTGGTGATACTACTTATTTAAGATTCTATGATATAGAACTGGTAGCTGGCCGAAATTTACTCCCTAATGATACACTTTCAGAATTGCTTATAAATGAAACATTCATGAAAGAGTTGGGATTTTCTGATCCAAGAGATGCAATAGGTAATTCATTTGAATACAATGAAAAGCAACATTCTATATCAGGGGTAATGAAGGACTTTCATTTTAGATCGCTACATCATGAAATAGAACCTTTATTGTATACGTATTCAGATAACAACTGGTGTATTGCTCTAAAGACAAATCTAGGGAGTAACCTGCAGCAAACAATTGATGATCTAACAGATAAATGGAACAAGATTTATACGGATAGACCACTCACAGTTTACTTTATGGATGAGACTATTGAGCGATTTTATAAGTCAGAAAGACAAGCATCCAAGTTAGCTTCTGTAGCTACTGGTTTGGCAATTTTTATTTCTTGCTTGGGGTTATTCGGGTTAATATCATTTACTATTTTACAAAAGTCTAAAGAGATGGGAATAAGAAAGGTTCTGGGAGCGTCTGTTCTTCAAATTGGCTCAGTCATTTCTAGGGAATTCTTACTTCTAATTGTATTGGCTTTTGTTATCTCTACTCCCATATCTTACTATTTAATTCAACTATGGATGACTGATTTTGCTTATCAGACCGAAATTTCTTGGTGGATTTTTATCGTGGGCGGATCTGCTTCTATTTTAATAGCTCTCATTTCAATAGGGGTGAAAGTATGGAAAGCGTCAGCTGCCAATCCTATTGATTCATTGAAGTACGAATAGGCTAAGATTTGTTAAGTTAGATTGTAAATTTGAAGACTTCAGTTTTCTGATTTATGATAAAAAATGGATTGATTTTATTTTTCTTATTCCTTATCGTTGATTCATTTGGGCAGCAAATAAAATCCATAAGCTTTGAGGGGTTGGAGAGAACTAAGGAAAGCTATGTAAGACAGTTTATAACAATTGAGGTAGGTGATGATTTAGATTCTGCACAGCTAGAGACTGACAGAATTCGTCTTACCAACTTGGAAATTTTTGGTCATGTCCACGCTAAAACTGAGCTAACTCAAGAAGGATATAATGTCATTTTTTGGTGTGATGAGCTTTTCACACTCTTGCCAATTTTTAGTTTTGGAGGAATAGAGGAAAATTTCTGGGTGCAAGTGGGTGCCTCTGAAGTAAACTTAGGTGGAAGAGGGAATAAATTGACTACCTATTATCAACACTATGACCGCAACTCTTTTGCAACACACCTTACCCTTGAACGCATCAAGCAGTCTAACTGGGGAGCTAATATTAATTTGATAAAGTGGGCCACTTTAGAGCCATTGTATTTTGGAGAGAACGCATTGGATTATGAATATGACAATTGGACTATTGGAGCCACAGTTATTAGATATTTTAACTTTCGTAATAAACTTGAATTTGGTGGAGCATTTTTTACTGAAGACTATTCAAAAGTAACAGAAGGAACTTTCGCGGGAGCGCCAGAATTGGTGAGCAAACAAAAGGCACTGGGAAAAATTTTGCTAACCAATGACTATGTGAATTATTATTTCTTTTATCAAAATGGATGGAAGAATCAGCTAAACCTGCAAACGGTTAGATCTTTAAATGGGGATAGTCCATTTTATATATTCTTCAATGATCTGAGCTACTCGCATCGAATCACGAAGAAAGGAAACTTTGCATCTCGCTTTCGTGTAGGACTGAGTTCAAATGATGAGAGTCCTTTTGCCCCCTTTGTATTGGATAGCTATCTGAATATTAGAGGCGTAGGAAACAGAGTCGATAGAGGAACGGGTGCTATTATCTTAAATGTAGAATACAGACACACTTTATTTGAAAAGGAAAAAGTGGCTATTCAAGGAGTCCTTTTTTCTGATAATGGGTCGTGGAGAAATCCAGGAGGAAAAATATCGGACTTTACGCAAAACGAAAATCTTGTCCTTTTTTCAGGAGGAGGTTTTCGATTTATTCATAAGAAAATATATAACGCTATTCTAAGAGTTGATTATGGAGTGAACCTTCAGAATAGAAAGGTAAGTGGATTTGTGCTGGGTATCGGACAATATTTTTAAGCTACTGTGATTCCCTCCTCGAAGTGTATTGGCTTTACTAGTTAGTTAGTAAATATCTTAAACTTCGCCATCTACACCCATCCCGTCTTCACCTAAATTCTCCCAGTCCATTTCAGAGGCTTTCAAATCAGCTAAAACGTCTATATCTGAAAGTGTAGGTAGTTGATAAACAGATAAGTCAAGTTCTTCGGCGGTAGCAAGCAAATCCTTTAAAACTTTATCTGTACTGTATACCTTGTCTTGAAACAATTGAGGGAAATATTCTTTCATACCAATTAAATAGAAGCCACCGTCTTTAGCAGGACCAACAACTACATCATGATCTTCAAGCATC
Source organism: uncultured Roseivirgaceae bacterium (assembly GCA_964352725.1). Taxonomy (GTDB): domain Bacteria; phylum Bacteroidota; class Bacteroidia; order Cytophagales; family Cyclobacteriaceae; genus Ekhidna. Next base: position 6,536 of record CAYGTD010000087.1, on the reverse strand, counting down.
ACAAAAGCAGATTCGATGATTTTAGTTGTCAACTCATAGCAATCGCTTCCAATCAGGACAACTCTATTGTTGGAGTCAAAAGCTTCGTCAAAAGCAGTTGACATTTTTTCTCCAAGTGTGTTTCCTTTTTGAGCACCCAATTCAAATCCACCGGCATCCCACACATCTTCTACCTCCACGTATTCAGAATAATAGACAGCTTTATTGATATCCAATTTCTTAGTGATTTTGTTGGTGTGATTCACCAATTCCATATACACGTCTAACGCTTTGTCAATTCCTATATCAGCTGCTAATCGTGTCTTTACCATTCCTGGAATCAGGTTTTTCACGAAAATCATCAACATGTCATTCATATCACTTGTATACTTTTATTCCTTTATAAAGCCACTGAGACCAGCTCTTGTTATATGTATGAACGCTATCAGTAGGTTGTTCTTTTTCATCAACCACTTCTAGTCCTTCATTTTTCCACCCAAAAATACCACCGTATAAATTTTTCACATTGGTAAATCCTGCTTTTTGGAGTTTTTCCCCGATGCGCTCGCTTCGATACCCTACGGAGCAGTATACAATCACCTCTGCTTCTTTATCAATACCTTTTACATCCTTTATTTTGAAGTTGTCATAGTCTACTAGTTTCGCCCCCGCCAAGTGGCTTACCTTGTATTCTTCTGGCTGGCGAGTATCAAGAATAACTACGTTTTCTTTTGCCTTCAACTCTTCAGCATTAATGAGTGGAACGGTTTTCTTATATAGGCTCTCCATCTTCTCATCAAACGTTTTTTGCGCACAAGAAGTAAATGTGGAGGCGATAAGTAAGAGGAAAGGGGGCAAGAATTTTTTCATTTCGAATGTTCTAACAACTTGGACTTTGATTTTAGTTCAAAAATTAAAATTAATCCAACAATGACATACTCGATAACGACCGTAATCATTGGTAACTCAAATCCCTGACTTGTATAACCTAAATACGTCAGAAAAATCATAAATGACCAAACAATGGGATACCAATAATCAGATAAAATGCCAAATACGATAAGTGGTATCACATACCATGGATGAATTGTAGTTGCAAAAAGAAGATATGAAGTGAGAATGAATAGAAAGGTCCTAGGAATACTCCATTTTTTCCAGATAGCTACAGCAGAAATGCTAATGATAATAAGTATAGAAATTACTGAGAGAAGTGGGCCTATTTGGGCAATATTGTTATATCCATAATTCAAATACCCTATTTCTCTAGCTATGAAGTAGATGCTGGCGTTAAATTCAAAACTTCGAAAATAGAGATCTAGACTGTTTTGCATACCAGAGATAAAAGCTTCACTGAACATAGGAAGTAGCGTTGCTAAGCCAATAGTTCCAGCTAAAATAGAAACACTCCATTTTTGATCTTTTAGTCCACGTAGTAATAAGTAGGGAAGGTAGATCAGTGGTAATAGCTTGGTGCCTATAGCAAATCCAAGAGCTGCTCCCGAGAGTAGTTTCTTTCCTTTTTCATATAGATATATTCCTGCTAAAAGAAAGAAGATAACTAAACCTTCAAAGTGCAGATTACCAGTAAATTCGAGAATGACAAGAGGATTAAGAAAAAACCAAAAGGCGAAATGTTCTGACTTTCCATATTGCAGCAAAAGCTTTTTCAAAAGGAAGAATGAACCTATATCTGCAATTAATAAAATTACTCTAATGACACCAGCGGATACTAACCAATTTCCATTACCAATGACAGCACTTAGCCAAAAAATGAATTGATTTAAAGGTGGATAAATAGTAAAGTAGGGTTGTGAGTTCAAACGATCAAAAAGAGCCTGATTGATGCCATTCACATCTTGATCAAGATAAAAGGTAGGGAGTTGCTCAAATGGGTGAATACCATTTTTCAATAAAGTGCCATCCCAAATAAAGCGATACAAATCATCTGAAAGGGATGGAAGAGAAAAGAATAAGCAAAGCCTGAGGACGATTCCTAAACTCAATAAAATTTTGGAAGACTCCTTTTCCTGTAACACAAAAACATACCCCATAAAGGCAGTTCCAAACGCAAGTATTAGCGGAGTACTTTGAGTTCGATCAACCCAATTACCAATTCCGAAAATGGCCAAAGCGAACACCAACAGGAAGGTGTAAAAACCTGTTGGATTTTTTTCACGCATGCCTTATGGGCTTGATGGAAAGTAAAAAAACATAGGCAAACCCTATGGCAAGCATGAGATGGAATAAAATCAATCCATAATCGGCTAGTTGGAAAGCAGAAAAAATACCGTAGATGAAATAGACGGATAGTAATCCTTCCATAACCGTGACGGGTGTCAGTACTTGACTCAAGTATTGATTTCCTTTCCAAGTATCTTTCTTGTTTTGAATATTGAATTTAGGTGTACGCACAAATGGAGTTTTAATACCGATATATCCTTCCACAACTGCAATAGAATTGTGAAGAGCCATTCCCATAGAGAAGGCAAGGAAGCGTGGAAAATTGGTGATGAAATACTTAAAGGTAAATTCAGGATGAGTCGCCTTTGCAGCTACCCAGTAGAAGAACCCCATTGCTAAAAATCCAATGATGAAAATGCTTCCAAAATCGAATATCAATGCTAAATCAGGATTGTACTCTTTGATATAAAGCATCGGAATAGATAAAACAGCTGCTATCAAAAGCAATAAAAATACGGAGCTATTCAGCAAATGAAATGCTGCATGAATCTTATGTCTCCATCCAATGTCAGAGGAAAGTACCTTTCCTAACGTTTTTCTTGCAGTCTCTGCTGCACCTTTATTCCATCGGTACTGTTGAGATTTTATTGCTTGAATAAGCACGGGGAGTTCTGCAGGGGATTCTATTTCCTCTCTATAAGAAAACTTCCATCCATTCAATTGGGCACGATAGCTCAGATCTAAATCCTCAGTCAGCGTATCATGCTGCCATCCACCGGATTCAATAATGCATGACTTTCTCCAAATACCACCAGTCCCATTAAAGTTGATGAAACTTCCTGCTTGCTCTCTTCCTTTTTGCTCTACCGTGAAATGAGCATCTAGCCAAAAGGCCTGAATTTTTGTAAGGTTTCCAAAGTCTGTATTAAGGTGCGTCCATTTTGTTTGTACCATTCCTATTTCAGGTTTGGTAAAATTGGGCAGTGTCTTGAGTAGAAAATCAGATTTAGGAATGAAATCTGCATCAAAAATGGCGATGAATTCTCCCTTGGATCGTTCCATGCCATATTGCAACGCTCCGGCCTTAAAACCTATCCTTTCAGGTCTTCTTATGTGTTGTATGTCAATACCCTGAGCAGCATACTCATTTACTTTTTTCTCTACTAAATTGACAGTTTCATCATTAGAATCATCTAACACCTGAATTTCGAGTTTGTCCTTAGGGTATTGGATTTTTGCAACCGAATCTATCAATCGTTCCACTACATATCTTTCATTGTATAGCGGGAGCTGAATGGTTACTAGGGGATATTCTGTAAGTTCTGGTGTAGAATCCTCCGCGTTTTTCTTAACCTTTAAATAATGCCATGTCAGATTAAACTGTCCTAAACTGAAGAGACAAATGATGAGGAGGGTTAGTCCATACAAGGTGATAATGAGCCATTCCATTCCTATAGGTATTTAAAAATGGTGTAAATAATTTTATAGCCAGCTCCAATCGTTCCTCTTACTGTTCCGCTCACTTTTGATACGCCAATTCTCTGTCTGTAATTCACGGGAATGTCCATCGTTCGCAAATTTAGCTTAGCTGCCTTTAACTGCATCTCTACTGTCCATCCGTAGGTACGATCTTGCATGTCTATCGCTATAAGGCTGTTATACCTAATGGCTCTAAATGGCCCTAGGTCAGTATATTTTACGCCATAGAAAAGTCTGATCAGGGAAGTGGCCAGCCAGTTCCCAAAGATTTGCTGAGGAGTCATCGAGCCTTTTTCCTTATTTCCTAAAGCCCTTGAACCAATAATGATATCCATTTCATCACGAATTATAGGCTGAACTAATTCAATCAATTGTTCAGGATAATCGGAATGATCACCATCTAAGAAGACAATAATGTCTGGCTGAGTAGGGGAATCAGCAATGTGTTTCATGCCTCGAAGGCAAGCATTTCCATAGCCTCGAGTAGGTTCTTTTAGCGTAGTTGCACCTCGAGATTTTGCTTGTTCAAAAGTGTCGTCAGTAGATCCATTATCCACTACGATGATCTCTGAAACCCATTCTTTTGGTATTTCATCGATGACTAATCCAACAGCATTTTGCTCATTGAATGCAGGAATAATGACTCGAATATCTGGCTTGCTCAATTGCTACTTATTAAAGGAGCGCAAAGGTAGAGATAGGAGGAGAGAATTAGTGTTTTTGTGCTGACATTGATAGGTATTGAAAAGTTAATTGAAGGAACTCCAAAATTGTAGTTGGGCAATTATTGAAAATAAGACGAAGGGATATAAAGCTATTTATTTCAGAAGTTTGATTTCCTAAATCACTTTTTTGGAAAAGGATTGGATCTTTTAAATCAATAAATAAGAGTAATCCCGAGTAAATCCTTTGTGCTACCAATCGTGGAAGAGCACACTGAAAACTGACTATAAACACCTCTTAAGATGACAAATATCCATTTTTATAAGATAAGTAGTTGGTAATTTGTTGTTGAAATAAACGTCTATTTACCATGAAAAAGATCTTAGTACCGACCGACTTCTCCAAACTTGCCGATCAGGCTTTGGAATTTGCTGTGCATCTAGCCAAGCCTATGAATGCAGAGGTTTCTATCATTCATTTTGAGGACGTGCCTTTAGGAGATATGCAATTACATCTAACAGGAGAAGCACAACACGAAGCATTTCCTGAAGACTCACTCTTCAGTGCACAACTCTTTCGTGCAAACAAAGAGAAATTACAGGCATACACCAACATGTATTCACAATCAGGTCTTGTTATAAGTGGCCAGCAACTTGGAGGTGGATTTCTAAAAGGAATTCAGCATTATGTCAAAAATAATGAGGTTGAATTGGTGGTGATTGGTACGACAGGAGAAGAGAGCGTTCAAGAGTTCTTTTCAGGTAATCATACAGAGCAGTTAATCGAACATCTAACGATTCCTGTTCTTTCAGTTCAAGGCCCAGTAGATCAAAACATTAAGGACATTGTGATAGGGTTGGATTTTTTAGAAGAAAAGTACTCATTACCTGCCTTTAACAAGATCAAAGGTCTTCTTAAGGGGCTGGACGCTCGATTGCATATTGTAAATATTGTCACTTCAGATCCTCCTGAAACACTGATCTCAGACCTGAACAAACTAGCAAAGATTGTAGGATTGGAAAATTATATCGTGGATGTCATTTCAGCTAAAAATGCGGTGAAGGGATTAATGGATTTTGTCGAGGAGGTGGACGCAGGAATGGTGATTACCATTTCAGAAGCACGCACTGGCGTGTATCGCTTCTTCCAGCACTCTTTCTCAACCAAATTAACGAAGGTCTCAAAGGTTCCGGTTCTGACGGTGAATAAAAAAAGACTCTAATAAAGTCGTTTGTATCCTAAGCTGAGTAGATATTAGCTATAATCTTCAGTATAGAGTGACGGGTCAAAGTGAACGACTAGACAATATTTACTAATTGAATACAGGAATAATAACTCGTGTATCGAGTGTGCTCAATTGCTACTTATTAAATGGGGAGATAGGAGGAAATAATTCGTATTTCTAGTAAGACATTGAGTCTTAAATGTAAATGGACTCAATCCAAAATTCCTTCTTGTACGGCTATCCGAACTAGGCCAGCAACGTTGTTTACTTCCAGTTTTGTCATCAGTGCCTTTCTATGTGTTTCAGTTGTGCGAACGGCAATGAAAAGCTGCTCGGAAATCTCTTTTGTAGAAAAGCCTTCAGCTACAAGCTTCAGAATTTCAAGTTCTCTCTTTGTAAGTTCTTGTGTTTTTTTCAGGCCGGTTTGTTCTATCTCTTTGGCTCCATTCACCAAAGTTTCCATTGCTTTCTGAGAATAATATTTTCGACCTTTTGAGACGGTCTCAACGCATTGTATGAATTCAAATTCGTCTGCATTCTTGGGTAAATAACCATCCACTCCGGCATCCATGCATTTTTTCACAACAGATCTATTGAGGTGCATCGTGAGAAGTACACTTTTGCATGAAGGATGTATTTTTTTCACTTGCTCAATTAACTCTAGTCCATTCAAAGACGGCATATCCAGATCTGTAAGTA
>CAYGTD010000087.1:0-300 GCA_964352725.1 uncultured Roseivirgaceae bacterium | reverse complement strand
CTAGTAAAATGTCAGGCTTAAGTATTGAAATCTTCGAGAATGCTTCTTTTGCATCATCATAGACTTCTATGACATTCAACGATTCATTTCCATCAAAGAATTTGGCAACTCCTTGGGCCATCAGTTGATGGTCATCAACAATGATAATAGAGTAGCTCATTAGCTTAAAGGAATTTTAATGGTAACACTTGTTCCCGATTCTGGACTTGGTGCATAATTTACACTTCCATTAATCATATCTAGTCTACTCTTGATATTAAGGAGTCCATGTCCGTTAGAAGCTGAATCACTCATGCCCTT
>CAYGTD010000086.1:2832-12247 GCA_964352725.1 uncultured Roseivirgaceae bacterium | reverse complement strand
GAAGGTGGATGGACGACTTACCAACCATCTGGTGAAGAAATGACTGTATTTGATGCTTCCATGAAATATCAAGAAGCAGGTACTCCTCTTGTTGTAATTGGAGGAAAAGAGTACGGTTCAGGATCATCTAGAGACTGGGCGGCAAAAGGGACGCTCCTATTAGGTGTGAAAGCTGTCATCACGGAGAGTTACGAGCGTATCCACCGATCCAACTTGGTAGGAATGGGGGTAATGCCACTTCAATTCCAAGAGGGTGAAACGCAAGACACCTTAGGGTTAGATGGAAGCGAAAGCTATGACATTTCTGGCATCTCTGATGATCTAACCCCTGGTAAATTGCTAAATGTAACGGCAACAAAGCCTGATGGATCTAAGGTGAACTTCAAGGCAGTAGTGAGATTGGATTCAGGCGTGGATGTAGAATACTACAAACATGGCGGAATCCTTAACTATGTATTGAGAAACTTCTTGAAGGATAATTAAGGTATTTTTCTTGTACATAGAAAGATGTCTCAAAAGCTTGAAAGCATGTCAGGTTGAGCCTGTCGAAACCCTATTTTATTCCAAGAGAGTTACATTTCGACAAGCTCAATGTGACAATAGTCGCTTGGCTAGATTCTATGCTTTTGAGACACCCTCTTTTTTATACTCCAGTACTTTCATTTAGAGAGACCAGCTAGATTTCGTAACTTTGTTGATATAATTCAAACCAGAATATGATGAAAAAACATACTATAAAAACAATCGCCCTTTTAATCTCACTAGGATTGCTAGGCGCATGTACAAGTTCTACTACATCCGAAAAGGAATCTAGTAGCAGCGATATTCAAGAGCTAAAAGCTAATGTCACATTAACTAAAGCTCCAGCATCTCCAGCATTTCCAGATGCTACTCTTACAAAGAATAATGTCACAGTAGTTGCCAATGATTCTATGAGTGCTGTTGATTACAGCTTTGATGTAGCTAACTATGAATTGGGAGTTCAAACGGAAGATGCAGCCACTCGTGGTATTGCTAATTCAGGTAAAGGACAGCATATTCACTTTATTGTGAATAATGGTCCCTATTCAGCTCACTATATGCCAGGAGTTAACAATCAACTCAAAGATGGCAATTTCACTATTCTAGCTTTTCTTTCTCGTTCATATCATGAGAGTGTCAAAAGTGAAGGAGCATTTTACGTAGAGAATTTGAAAGTTGGAGAAGTAGACGGAGATGAAGCAGACTTAACAGCTCCTCACCTGTTCTACAGCAGACCAAAAGGAACCTACTCTGGAGATGATACAAAGAAGTTGATGCTTGATTTTTATTTAGTAAATACAACTATATCTCCTGATGGGAATAAAGTAAAAGCCACTGTCAACGGTAATGAGTTTATGATTACTGAATGGGCTCCTTACTACATTGAAGGATTACCTATGGGGGAAGTAACTATTAAACTAGAGTTAATTGATGCAGAAGGCAATTGGATCGAAGGTCCATTCAACAGTGTAGAAAGAAAAGTAACTTTAGAAGAGTAATTCAGATAAAGATCGTCTCAAAAGTTCAATCATTTAAGATTTGTCACATTGAGCTTGTCGAAATGTCTATTTACTAAACTAAATAGGTTTCGAGAGCCTCAACCTTACATCTCGTTTACTTTTGAGACGATTCTTTTTTGTTTTTAATCAATCCACTCAGCTACAAAAAGATTAGTATCTCTATTTCCTCCATTGTATCTATTGGATGCCCAAACCAGATATTTTCCATCAGGACTAAACATAGGGAAAGAATCGAAAGTCTCATCAAATGTTACTTGCTCAAGTCCTGTTCCATCTAGGTTTACAAGAAAGAGATTGAAAGGAAAACCACGCTGAGAAGCATGATTAGATGAGAATAAAATTTGATCTCCCGAAGGAGTGAAAAATGGCGCCCAATTCGCATTCCCTAACTCAGTTATCTTCTTCGCATCAGACCCGTCTGCATTGGCAATGTATAGTTCCATGTCGGTTGGTTGTACCAAACCTTCAGCTAGTAAGTCTTTATATTCCTTTATCTCCTCATCCGTTTTAGGACGCGAAGCTCTCCATATAATTTTGCTTCCATCAGGAGAAAAGAAAGCTCCTCCATCATATCCTAATTCATCAGTTAACTGCACTACATCCGATCCATCTAGATTCATAGTGTACAGCTCCAAATCACCAGATCTAGTAGAAGTGAAAATAATTCGATCACCATTTGGAGAAACAGTAGCTTCAGCATCATAGCCTTGATCAGTAGTCAATTGATCTACAATATTTCCTTCAAGATCCGCTACGAAAATGTCATAACCTTCATAGATGGGCCATACATATTTCCCTGACGTTCTTTCTGGAGTGGCAGGACACTGCTCATCTGCTAAGTGCGTAGATCCATAAACGATCAATGAATCTCCTGGCATGAAATAAGCACAAGTAGTTCTACCCATTCCTGTACTCACCATGTTTGGCTTCTCCCCTTTTACTACTTCACTTACATTCATCGTAAATATTTGATCGCATTCCACGTCCCAATTGGTAAAGTCCGATTGAAAAACAAGACTTTGTCCATCAAAACTCCAATAAGCTTCCGCATTATTACCTCCCCAGGTCAATTGACGTACATTTTTTAGGTGCACTTCATTTTCATACCTCAGCGTATCTGTATCTGATGTTTCTTCTGATTGATTTTTAGTCGCCGTTTGGCAGGAAAAAATACCAATTGCAATAGATAAAATAAATAAGTTCTTCATGGTCTGTATATTCGAAATGCGAAACTACTTCATAATAGCAAAACCATGAAAAAGCACTTGTCAATACTTGTTCTGATCTTTATTATTTTTCAATGTACGACCCCAAATAAGTATAATCCTATTGACCAAATAAAAATGGATATATCCATTTTGGCTAGCGATTCTCTTCAAGGTAGAGAGGTGGGTACAGAGGGTGAAAGAATGGCAGCCTCCTACATTGAATCACAATTTCGAGAAGCAGGATTAAGCCCAAAAGGAACAGATGGGTTTAAACAATCCTTTTTTGTGAAAGATGCAGACAGTCCACACGCTCAGCCCTCCTCAGAAAGTGGCGAGAATGGTATCACTGGATATAATGTGGTTGGAATGATTGATAACCCAAGTGACGAGCTAGTAATTATTGGAGCTCATTATGATCATTTAGGAATGGGTGATTTCTCATCTCTTCATAGAGGAGAACAAGCTATCCATAATGGAGCGGATGACAATGCGAGTGGAGTTGCCGCGATGATGCATCTAGCCCGTGTTTTGAGTTCGCAAAAACTAGACAGAGACATCTTATTTATAGGAATGTCTGGAGAGGAAAAAGGACTCTGGGGATCCAATTATTTCACAAAGAATCCAACTATTGATTTAACAAAAGTCAATTTCATGATCAATATGGACATGGTAGGTAGACTAGATAAGTCAAAAGGTCTGGCTGTGAATGGAACAGGTACCTCACCTATTTGGAACTGGTTGCTGGATGAAGTTAATCAAGACAGCCTTAAGTTGATTAAAAGTGAATCTGGTGTTGGACCATCAGACCATACATCTTTCTACTTGCAAGATATTCCAGTACTTCATTTTTTCACTGGTCAGCATGAAGATTATCATAAGCCTGGTGATGACACAGAAAAAATCAATCCTGATGGCGTCCTGAAAGTAGCTTCATTTATTGAAAGAATAGTCACCTTAATGAATGATGATCCTAAGATAGCATTCACCAAAACAAAAGACGAAGCTGATAATCCACGCTTTACGGTAACTCTTGGAGTAGTTCCCGATTACATGTTTGACGGAACAGGAATGCGAATAGACGGAGTGAGTGAAGACAAACCCGCGATAAAAGCAGGTATTCAAAAAGGAGACATTGTAGTTCAGCTTGGTGATAGCACAGTGACTGATATGATGAGCTATATGCGAGCACTTTCTACTTTTGAAAAAGGAGACCAGACAGATGTCGTGATTCAAAGAAAAGGTGAAAAAAAGACGTATACCATAGAATTTTAATCGTCTTTTTTACAAGAGCTTAGTGGTTTAGTGACTAAGTCATGTTGAAGAAGTACTCAATGTCAAAAACATGAAAAAAGTACTACTTATAGCTATCTCACTATTCTCACTAGCTACTTTAGAAGCGCAAAGTATAAGGGACCTTTATCAGGAGGGGCTCAAAGCGTACGAGGAAAAAGATTACAAGCTTTTCAAAGAAAAAATGTTCGCAATTGATACCATGCGACCGAACTACCCTGCTGTGGTGTACAATCTTGCAGGAAGCTATGCACTCACTGGTGAGTTGGATAAGTCCATCCAAACGCTAAACAAATATATCTTAATGGACGCTTCTCCCGATTTCTCTAAAGATGCGGATTTCGACGCAATAAAAGAAACATCTGGATTTGCTGAAATTCAAAGGTTACAAGAAAAACTCACTAAAGAGATCCCAGTTCAAAATGCAATAGAGTGGGCAATACTACCATCACACCCTGAATCAATCACCTATTCTAAAAAACAAAATAGCTATTTCATTGGTGGAGTCAGGGATGGAAATATTTGGAAGATACAGGAAGGAAAAGAACCGATGCTTTGGGCAGCATCAGAGAGTAATTCATGGTGCGTTATGGGTTTGGAAGTTTCTGAAGACAATAAGTTTTTATGGGCTTGTACTGCTGCAATGGAAAATTATGACGGATTTTTACAAAATGATGAAGGCTTTTCGAGCGTATTAAAATTTGATTTAAAATCTAAAAAATGCTTAGCTAAATATACTTTAGCAGATGGTCATGTTTTTGGAGATTTAATTAGTGACTCCCAAGGAAATATCTACATATCAGATGGGACTGCAAATATAATTTACACTGTAAATGAAGAAAAAGAGCAGCTTGAAATCTTTAAAGATCTATCCAAAACAGTGTTCAATCTTCAAGGTCTGACTTTAAATAAAGATCAAACTTCTATTTACATCAGCGACTACATTGATGGAATATATAAACTGGACATAGACACTAAAAAGGTATCAAAACTCACTATCCATGCGAATCAAGTACTTCTGAAAGGAATAGACGGACTTTACTTCGATGATAATTCGCTCATCGGTTTACACAATGGCAACACTCCAAATAGAGTCATCAAATACCAACTGAATAAAAGTGGAAATGCAATTATTGGAAAAGAAATTATCAGCCAAGCTGGTGTTCTAGGAGAACCTACGCAAGGTGTATTTGTAAATGACCAATTTTTCTACATTACGAATAGCCCTTGGGGAGCTTATGATAAGGATGGTAACTTCAATCCTTCTGCCCAAAATTTGATTATTGGTACTATTAACTAATATCCAATTGAGGAATTTCTATCCTACTTTAATCACTTCTTTGAGACAGGTTTTTCATTAAAAAAAACAATCAAGGATAACAATCACAACTTAATTCAATCTGTTGACGTATGTACTATGCAATAAATAGTACTAACTAATACAAATAAAAGAAACCTAAAATGCAACCTTTTGTCTTTGGAATGCATCAAACCTTCTAGAAACTCAAAATTCAAAAACCATGACTAATTATTTGAAAGCATTAAAACCTTTTCTAGCTACAATAGCGCTTTTTTTAACCTTTATCATTACTGCTCAAGACAGTGGTTTTATTTATGGAAAAGTCACCACAGAAGATGGTGATACATATGAAGGTCCTATCAGATGGGGTAAAGAAGAAGTTTATTGGACTGACATGTTCAATGTATCTAAAAGAGAAAACAAGAATCTTGATTATCTCACAGATAGAGAACTAGAAGACTTAGAAGACAGACAAGACGGATGGTCTTCTAACGGAAAAATTAAACTCTTTAATGTCTCTTGGGATTTTGATGACTATGAGTTTGTACACGAATTCTCATGTGAATTTGGTAATATTTCATCCATTAATGTTCAATCTAGCAGCAGAATTGAATTAAAGCTTAGAAATGGTGACTATTTGGACCTCAAAGGGGATGGATACAATGACGTAGGCGCGAGACTGAGAGTTAATGATGAGGAGTTAGGAACTGTTCAAATTTCGTGGAGCGATATAGATAAAATTGAGTTTATGCCCACTCCTAATCGCCTAAATAACAAATTTGGAACACCTCTTTACGGTAAAGTTGAAAGTGATCTTGGAACATTTACAGGATTCGTTCAGTGGGATCACGATGAAAGAGTTGGGACGGATATACTAGATGGAGAAGATAGAGATAATGACTATGAAATTGAATTTGATAAAATTGTATCAATTGAAAGAGATGGCTATAGCAGTAGCATCGTTAAACTAAAATCTGGAAGAACACTTGACTTAAGAGGCACAAATGATGTCGACGAAGATAATAAAGGTATTATTGTCACCATTCCAGGTTTTGGAAGGGTGGATTTAAATTGGGAAGATTTTGATAAAGTCACATTCATGGATGCACCCAATAGCGGTCCTGACTATGATTCATTTAGCAAAGTTGAAAAAATTAAAGGAACTGTTACAGTAGATAATGGTGACAATCATACAGGAGAGATCATATTTGACCTTGACGAGGAATACACTTTTGAGGTGCTCAACGGAGAAGACGATGACACTAAATATATCGTTCCTTTCAAAAATATTTCTTCCATTACACCTAGGGGATCTTACAGATCATCAGTCACCCTGAAAAATGGTAAAACGGTGGTATTCGAAGAATCTCAAGACGTTTCTGAAGATAACCAAGGGATTTTGATAAAAACCAATTCTGGCAGAATTTACGTGCCATGGGATCGAGTAGAGAAGATTGATCTCGACTAAAAAACAACTCAAGGACTAACTCAACAAGATTCAATGAGCTCTCAGGACTAGGAGCTCATTGAATCAAAAACTCAAAATATCATGTTTCATAATTACTTCACTGTTGCATTTCGCAATCTGATTAAACATAAATTTTATTCTTTAATCAACATACTTGGTCTGTCCGTAGGTCTTACAAGCTTTCTTCTTATATCCCTTTTCGTAGTTGATGAATTGAGCTATGACAATTTCCATAGAGATATTGAGAATACCTATCGGATGGATTTTGAGGGAGCCATCAATGGCTCAGAGTTTATTACTAGTCTCTCAAGTACACCTGCTGCAGCTGCTTTGCTGGAAGAGTATCCTGAAGTAATTGAGACAGTAAGAATAAGAGAAAATGGAAATTGGCTGGTGAAGAGAAAAGACTCTGAAGACAATTATCATCAAGATGAAGTAGCATTTGTTGATCCCAATTTCTTTCAATTCTTTGACTTTAATTTAATCAAAGGAGACAAAGAGGAGTGCTTAAAAAGACCAAACACATTAGTGCTTAATGAAACAGAAGCACAAAAACTCTTCGGCGATGAGGATCCTATTGGGCAATTAGTGGTATTAGACAATGAGGAAGATTGGGAAGTGACGGGCGTTTATGAAGACATGCCTTCTAACTCTCATATGGATTTTACCATGATGTTTACCATGGAAAGCAGAGAGGAAGCAAAGTCCAAGTTTTGGATGAGTTTCAACTTCATTACCTATATGAGATTGCAAAAAGGATTTAATCCTGCAGAACTAGAAGCCAAATTTCCTGATTTAATTCAAAAATATATTGGCCCAGAAATAGAACAGTTTATGGGAGCTTCTATGGAAGAGTTTTACGCTTCAGGAAACAGAGCTGGATTCTCGCTTTTCCCAATGAAAGACATCCATCTACATTCTTCAAAAGGTGGAGATATTATGGCAAATGGAGACATCAATTATGTATACATCTTTACAGCCATAGCTGTGTTCATTTTACTTCTGGCCTGTATCAATTTCATGAATCTATCCACTGCCAGATCAGCTGGGCGTGCAAAAGAAGTAGGCATCAGAAAAACGATGGGTGCCTATAAATCGCAACTCATTAAGCAATTCCTTTCAGAAGCATTCCTAATCACATTAATATCAATATTAATTGCCTATACATTATCATTTTTGATCTTGAGTCAATTTAATAGTTTGGCTGGAAAAGAGCTTCAGTTTAGTCATCTCTTATCTTCTACTTTTATTCTTATCATGCTTTGCGTACTTGTTTCTGTAGGATTATTAGCCGGCAGCTACCCAGCATTTTTCCTTTCTAAATTCAAGCCCGTAGAGGTATTGAAAGGCAAAATCAATCTTGGTCTCAGGAGCGGCGGACTTAGAAGCACCTTAGTTGTTGTTCAATTTTGCGTAAGCATCATGATGATCATAGGTACATCTATTGTATTTCAGCAATTATCATTCATACAGAACAAAAATCTAGGTTTCTCAAAAGATCAAGTAATTATGATTCACGATCCTTGGATCATGGGAGATAAAGCTGATTCTTATAAAAATGAAGTCTTACAAAGTTCCCTAATCAAAAACGGAACTCTTTCAAGCTTCTTACCTGTAGATACTCAAAGTAACAATAATCTATGGTTTCCAGGGGCTACTCCTACGAAAGATGAAAGCTATGTTTTCTTTCAAGCTACAGTAGATCACGACTACATTGAAACTTTAGACATGGAAATGGTCGAGGGAAGATTTTTTTCCAAAGATTTCCCGAGCGATAGTATGGCCATAGTTGTGAATCAAGCGTTGATCGATCATCTTGGTTGGGATACTGGAATGGGTAAAAAACTTTCTACTTATGGCGGATCTCAAGAAGCGCCTGTGACAGAAGTCTACAATATTGTAGGCGTGGTGAAAGACTTTCATTATACCTCACTAAAAAATAAAATTGAGCCGCTCCTATTCGAATTAGGAAAAAGTAGAGGGTTCGTTTCTTTTAAAATAGATGGAGAAAATGTGAGCGAATCATTGGATTTCATTCAAGCTAAATGGAATGAATTCGCTCCCGGACAACCATTCCAATACAGTTTCCTAGATGATAGATTCAACGAAATGTATGAGGCGGAACAAAAGCTCGGAACCATCTTTGGAGTATTCGCTTTCCTAGCCATCTTCATTGCTTGCTTAGGACTTTACGGTTTAGCCTCTTTTACTGCTGAGCAACGGAAAAAAGAAATAGGTGTACGGAAAGTCCTTGGTGCCTCCATTGCTAGCATCATCACTTTGTTATCCAAAGAGTTTCTAAAATTGGTAGCCATTGCATTCATCATTGCCTCAGTCATATCCTACTTCACAATGAGCAAATGGCTAGAGGATTTCGAAAATAGAACAGAAATCGGCTGGTTGGTATTCATGGTGGCTGGAATATCCGCTATGTTAATCGCTTGGTTCACCATGAGCTTCCAGTCATGGAGCGCTGCTAGGGTTAATCCTGCAAGGTCATTGAAGGACGAGTAGTAATACATATCCACAACTTTTCCACAAAACGAAAGCGATCTAAATTAAGGTCGCTTTTGTTTTTTACTTTGAGGTGTGACTCATAAATAGATTT
>CAYGTD010000086.1:0-2732 GCA_964352725.1 uncultured Roseivirgaceae bacterium | reverse complement strand
TTTCACTTCGTTCGTAATGACGCTAAATTTTTAGATATTCTTAGCCAAATAGCCAATAGATGTACTTAATATTTGATACCGAAACCACTGGTCTACCACACAACAAATCAGCTCCCGTTGAGCAGTTAGATAATTGGCCTAGGTTAGTACAAATAGCTTGGCAACTTCATGACAATAAAGGCGCACTACTATCTACTGGTAACCACATTGTAAAACCAGAAGGATTCACTATTCCCTTTAATGCAGAAAAAATTCATGGTATTTCTACCAGGCATGCATTGGAAGTTGGAGAAGATCTTGCAGAAGTCCTCGATAAATTTTCAGTGGATGTAAAACGAGCTGAAGTACTCGTTGGTCACAACATCGAGTTTGACAACAAGATCATTGGCGCTGAATATCTAAGGACAGAAAAAGCCAATCTTTTAGCAGATGCTAAAAACATAGACACTTCTTTATCCACCAAAGAGTATTGTCAACTACAAGGAGGCATTGGTGGTCGCTTAAAGATGCCTAAGCTCATAGAGCTTTATGAAAAACTTTTCGGTGAAGGATTCGGTGATGCTCACGATGCAGCATACGATGTAGACGCTACTGCAAAAGCATTTTTCGAATGCCTGAAACGCTCCATCATCCCTACTATTGATGAGACACTTCCTAACGATATTACCTATGAAGCACCTGATCTTGATGATGCCAACTTTGCAACAAAAAGAGCAAAGTCATCTGGGAAAATTGGGACAGAAGAGGTAAAAGCTGAGGATATAAAAGGTTCCTTTTGTCACCTTCATGGACATACCCAATACTCCGTTCTTCAAGCTACTCCTGACGTTGTTAGTCTAGTCAACAAAGCCAAAGAGCTCGAAATGCCCGCTGTTGCCATTACCGACTTGGGCAACATGTTTGGTGCTTTCAAATTCGTAAGAGCAGCTCATAAAGCCGGAATAAAAGCAATTGTGGGTTGTGAATTTTTTGTATCTGAAGAACGGAAAAAACTTCAGTTCACCAAAGACAATCCAGATAAACGTTTCAGGCAAGTACTTCTTGCAAAAACAAAGAAAGGATATGAAAATCTTATCAAGCTTAGCTCTATAGCCTATAAAGAAGGAAACTATGGACTATTTCCACGAATTGATAAAGAACTAATTGAGAAGTACTCTGAAGATCTCATTGCACTAAGTGGTGGTTTAGGGGGTGAAATACCGCATCTAGTTCTGAACGTTGGTGAAACGCAAGCTGAAGAGGCATTACTCTACTGGAAAAATTTATTTGGCGATGACTTCTATCTAGAGTTGAATCGTCACGATCTGGAAGAGGAGAATCGATTGAATGAAATCTTAGTAGACATGGCTCGAAAGCATGATGTAAAAGTCATTGCCGCTAATGAATTTTACTACATTGATCAAGCTGAATCGGAAGCGCATGATATCCTAATTTGTATCAAAGAAGGAAAGCTGAAAAGTGAGCCGATTGGTAGAGGAAGAGGATTTCGTCCTGGGATGGCGAACAATAATTACTACTTCAAATCTCAATTAGAAATGAAGAAAGCTTTTGGAGATATTCCAGAAGCTATAGAAAATATTTCAGAAATCATCAATAAAATTGATGACTTCAAGCTTGAGCGAGATGTTCTCCTGCCTGCGTACGATATCCCAGAAGAATTCGTTGATCCAGAGGATAAAAAAGATGGAGGGAAACGTGGTGAGAATGCCTATTTAAGGCACTTGACTTACATCGGAGCAGAAAAACGATATGGTGAGATTACAGACGAAATACGAGAGAGACTAGACTTTGAATTGGCAACCATTGCCAATACAGGATATCCCGGCTATTTCTTGATTGTTCAAGATTTTACAGCCAAAGCGAGAGAAATGGGTGTCGCTGTGGGTCCTGGTCGTGGTTCAGCCGCAGGATCAGTGGTCGCTTATTGCACCGCCATTACCAACGTAGACCCCATTAAGTATGACCTACTTTTTGAGCGTTTCCTAAATCCCGATCGAGTCTCACTTCCCGATATTGATATAGACTTTGACAATGAAGGTCGTGAGAAAGTAATCAACTATGTGATTGACAAATATGGCAGTGATCAAGTCGCACAGATCATTACATACGGTTCCATGGCTCCAAAATCTGCCATCAGAGATGCAGGCAGAGTAATGGAACTTCCTCTACCTGAAACAGATGCCATTGCCAAACTAGTCCCTGAGCGACCAGGTGCTAATTTCAAAAAGGTGTTTGCTGAGGTGCAAGAATTACTAGATCTAACCAAAGGGACGGATCTTCCATCACAGGTTCTTAATCAGGCTGTTGTCCTTGAAGGTTCTTTACGAAACACTGGAGTTCATGCCTGTGGTGTCATTATTACTCCTTCTGATATGAGTAATTATGTACCATTGGCAAAATCGAAAGATTCAGATCTAATGGTTACCCAATTTGACAACAGCGTAGTTGAAGATGCAGGGATGCTGAAAATGGATTTCTTGGGATTGAGAACCCTCTCCATTATAAAAACCGCAGTAGAAAATATAGAGAAAAGACATGGTCTCAAAATTGACATTGATGAGCTACCACTTGATGATCAAAAGACATACGAGCTATATCAAAGAGGAGAAACCAATGGCACATTCCAGTTTGAATCTCCTGGAATGCAGAAACACCTTAGAGCGTTAAAGCCAGATCGATTTGCCGATTTGATAGCTATGAATGCGCTGTATCGTCCAGGTCCAATGGAATAC
>CAYGTD010000085.1:0-12262 GCA_964352725.1 uncultured Roseivirgaceae bacterium | reverse complement strand
TCCGAAAAGTAATTTTCGCATGGGTAAGGTTTTCAATTCTGAGAAAAAATTGGCAGTCACTAATGGAAAATAGTGACTGCCATAAGTATGAAGAGAATTAAACTAAAGCTTCTTTTGCATTGATGTTTTCAGATACAATCTGACCATCGAATAGATGAATTACACGATGAGCATACTCAGCATCTAAAGGTGAGTGTGTCACCATGATTACCGTAGTTCCTGATTCATTTAGTTCTGTCAGTAAGTTCATCACCTCTTGACCATTCGCTGAATCTAAGTTTCCTGTTGGCTCATCCGCAAGAATCAATTTAGGCTTTGCAACTACTGCTCTCGAGATAGCTACACGCTGCTGCTGACCACCAGAAAGCTGCTGTGGGAAGTGACTTCTTCTGTGCATGATTTTCATATGCTCCATTACTTCCTCGACTCTTTTCTTTCTTTCAGCTGCAGAAAATTTCAAGTAGATCAATGGCAATTCAATGTTTTCGAAAACAGTCAATTCATCAATCAAGTTGAAACTTTGAAATACGAATCCAATATTCGCTTTTCTCAAGTCAGCTCTTTTTCTCTCTGTGTAAGTAGAGATCTCTAAATCTGTGAAGTGAAATTCACCTTCAGATGGATTGTCCAATAGTCCAATGATATTTAGTAATGTAGACTTACCACAACCAGACGGTCCCATGATAGCGACAAATTCGCCCTCTTTTATGGTCATGTTCACTCCTGCCAGTGCAGTCGTTTCAATTTCATCAGTGTAGTAAAACTTCTTTAAGTCCTTAGTTTGAATTAGTGCTTTAGCGTTTTCCATGTTATTTGAGTTTAGTCTTTGAGTTCAAAAATTTTATTTTCCTTATTAATTACTTGGTCATTCATTGAAGGTTACTTGATCACAAGTATATCCTTATCTTCATACCCTCTGTATGAAGAGACAACAACTTTCTCTCCAGGTTGCAATCCTTCTACTACTTCGTAGTATCTAGGATTTTGTCTACCCAGTCGAATATTTCTTCTCACGGCCTCTGTCTCATCTTCATTCACCACGAAAATCCAATTCCCTCCAGTCGTTTGATAAAAGCTTCCTCTTGGTATCTGAATTGCCGTAATATTTTCACTTAGCTGCAAACGAATCTGTAAGGTCTGCCCCCTTCTTATACCTTTTGGAATAGTATCACCAAATGCCATATCTACCTCAAAAAGTCCATTATTTACCTCTGGATACACTTTTGTTATTGCCAAATCAAAATCATTCCCTGCGAATGAGAAGCTACCTTCCAGTCCCGCATATATTCTAGATATATAATGTTCATCAATAGTTGCACGAACCTTAAAACCATTTAGATCATCTATCTGTCCAATATTTTGTCCAGTGCCTATTGACTCCCCTACTTCAACATTCACCGTAGATAGTCTACCAGTGATTGGTGCTTTGATATACAGATTATCTAAGTTCTTCTTAATCATTTTCAAATTGTCACTTGTTCTTTTCAATGTCTGCTCAGTTTGTCTAATTTGAAGACGTGCATTAAGTGAGTCGAATTTGTTTGATTCAATTTGGATTTCTCTGTTGTCTTGAAGTCTGTTGTACTCTCTTTTAAGGTTCAAAAATTCTTGATCGGAGATAATTTTATCATCATACAATTTTATCCCTCTTTCATAGGCGTCACGTGCTGCATCTATTTGATAATCTAGTTCTATTAGATTTCTTCTTAAATCAAATTGATTCCGCTGAAGACTCAGTTTAGTATTTTCTAGATTGTTTACTAAGATGGAAGCCTGTGTTTCTTCCCTGACAAAACTTTGTACCAAGTCATTATTAGCTAACGCAAGAATAGTATCTCCTTTATTTACCGTAATACCACCATCAAAATATTTTCTTGAAACGACTCCTCCCTCAATAGCATCTAAACGGATAGTTAGTTTTGGTAAAATATTACCATCGACTGGAATAAATTCTCTGAACTCTCCTTCTTGTACAGTTGCAATATTTATTTTATTCCGCTCAACATTTAGTCTAGATCCTCCTCCAGACATTAAAAAATTGTAAGTAATAAAAGCTACTAAAAGAGCTATACCAGCATACATGGCAATTTTCTTGACTGTCCACTTCTTCTTGGTAATTTTTTTATCCATTTATTGGTCGTTTAGGTTTTCGATCTCAACATGCCAATAAGAATGCCATTATTTATAAATGATTGAAAATCAGCTTATTAAAATTAATTATGAGGATTTAATGGATTTTAGTCTGTACAGAATAGAACAGAAATGTGTCCGTTTTCGATCATTAAGAAATGTCACTTCAGAAAAGTATGGACATAAAAAAAGGTTCAGGAGGACTAACTGCCTGAACCCAAAGGTCAAAAACTCAAAATAAAAAGGACTAATAAATTCAATGATACGAAAAAATCAACTGAAATAAAAATTTCAAACCAAAAGTTGACTACTCCGTTTTAATAGCATTACTATCATCTATAATAGTTATTATTACAAAATGTTAGTCAAACTTCAATTACATCTTAATTCCTCCATGTACCTGCGTGATCCGCAAGCAAGTGATCTTGGTAAAAGAATAGTGAGCGAAAGCATTGCTCTCATCGCTGAGATGGGTTTTGAAGCATTTACTTTTAAAAAACTTTCTTCTAGAATCAACTCAACAGAAGCCTCCGTTTATAGGTATTTTGAAAACAAGCATAGACTACTCGTCTACTTAATAGCTTGGTATTGGAATTATTTAGAATACAGGATTAGCTTCGAAACACATAATATTTCAGCTCCAAAGGAAAAATTATTGATTGCGTTAAAATTCATTACAATGAATTTAGAAGATGATGAAAATTTTCCTGGTATCAGCGAAAAATCTCTTCAACAGATTGTTATTACAGAGTCTGATAAAACATACCTTACAAAACATGTTGACAATGATAACAAGGAAGGGCTTTTTATGGGATACAAATCTTTGTGTCAAACAATTGCTTCTTATATCCTGGAAATAAATCCAAATTATCTTCATCCACATTCACTGGTAAGTACATGTATGGAAGCATCTCACCAACAGATATTCTTCGCACTGCATTTGCCAAGATTATCGGATATTAGTGGAAGCAAAGACATATATGCTTCAAATTACGAATTCTTATCCTCACTTATTCTAAAAGCAGTAAAAGCATGAATAATCAACAAATAATAAGGTGTTTGCAAGAGTGTGCTACCAAGCTCAAGGTGGACCTCAATATGTCAAATATCAAAGAGGTTGATATCATTTCTCGACAGTATGAAAATGAAGAAATTGTAGAGTTTCAAAGAGATCTGATTGAAGCAGCGAACGATGTTGGTATTGTATTGTTTGAAAAGCATCTTAACGCTCCTACTTTACAAGAATTAATAACGGATACACAAACACCATTAATCGTCTTCATTGAGCAGGATGGATTTCATCCAGCATTTATCCGAAAACATGGAAAAAAAACGATATTAGAATTCATAAGCGTCAGTGGTAATTTACAAACCCTTGAAGTTTCAGATTTTAACGATATCACTTTCTCCACAAATAGCTCTGGTGAAATTTACACCTTATCATGTTTCGCGAATCAGAGTTTCATGGGCAGTGCAGATAATGAAAAAATATCTCCTGTAAGGCGTTTATTTAGGCTTTTAGCACCAGATAGAAAGGATATTTTTTATGTATACGTTTATGCTGCTCTTATTGGACTTGTAAGTTTGACATTACCACTTGGTATACAAGCTGCGGTTGAGTTGATATCAGGAGGTGTTGTATTTAGCTCCGTCTATCTTCTCATTGGTTTAATTATCATTGGTACACTAGGTACTGGAATTTTACAAGTACTACAAATAACAATTGTCGAGTATCTTCAAAGAAGGGTCTTTACTAAAGCGGCCTTCGAGTTTGCATTTAGATTGCCAAGGATCAAGATGGAGGCTGTTCTAAACCTTCATATGCCTGAGTTAATGAATCGTTTTTTCGATGTATTGACGCTTCAAAAAGGTTTACCCAAATTACTAATTGATTTATCCACGGCCATAATTCAGATTTTCTTTGGATTACTCCTATTAGCTTTTTATCACCCATTCTTTATTGTATTTGGACTTGGCCTTCTCGGACTATTATTTCTCATATTCTTTTTGACTGGACCTAAAGGTTTAAAAACTTCCATTATAGAATCAAAGTATAAATACAAGGTGGTTTATTGGTTGGAAGAAATGGCAAGAACGCTTTATTCATTTAAACTGGCTGGAAATACCATCCTACCATTAAAAAAAACGGATTATCTAGTCAACAACTATCTCGAAAATAGAAGTTCGCACTTTAATGTACTTATAACTCAATATGCGTTTATTCTATTATTTAAAGCCGTCATTACAGGAGGTCTTCTTATTCTCGGTACTATTTTGGTAATTCAAAGAGAAATTACGTTAGGTCAATTTGTTGCCTCGGAAGTAATTATCATCTTGGTTCTAGCGTCAGTAGAGAAGATCATCATGTATATGGATGTCGTATATGACATGCTTACTGCAGTAGATAAAATTTCTCAGGTTACAGATTTACCCTTAGAAAAAACTGGAGGAGTTGATATTCCTGGATCTCAAATGCAAAAAGGATTTCACGTTGTGTTAGAGAATCTTTTTTATTCTTATCCAAATGAAAAGAAACCTACACTGAAAAATATTTCATTGGAAATAAAATCTGAAGGAACATTGTGTATTAGCGGTGGAAGTGGTGCTGGCAAGACTACCTTAACCAATATTATTGCAGGAATACATCAAAATTTTGAAGGAGTCATGACATATAATGGTTACTCTATGCGAGATCTTGATGCTACTTATATTAGGGATCGAATTGGTAAGAATGTTTCGGAAGGAGACCTTTTTGAAGGAACAATTCTTGAGAATATTTTGGTTGGTAAACCCACTTCAGACATTACAAATGCTTTAGATGCAATAAATCAGGTAGGTCTTCAAGACTCCATAAATAAGCTTAAAAATGGTCTCAATACTGAAGTTCTCAGTGGTGGAAAGGGATTCTCATCCTCTTTTGTAAATAGATTAATACTTGCGAGATGTTTAGCTAAAAAACCGGCTCTTCTTATACTCAACGATTTCTTTAACAATTTTACAAAAGGGGAACGACTCAAGCTCATAGAGACGTTAACAAATAAGGAGAAAAATTGGACACTCATTGTTGTATCAAATGATCCATTGGTTATGGCGTCATGCGATAATGTGCTCTTTCTAGAAGATGGTGAAATGAGGGCCTTCGGTCCTTTTAATGATTTGATTAAGCAAGAAGAAATACTTAAAGATATATACTAATGGATCAATTCGATCGATTATCCGAAACGCAACTTTATTCCCTCAGAACACTGAAAACACCTGGTGTCGGACGTACTGTGGCCAAAGTTTTAATGGTTATCACTGGTATTTTTATCATTTTCCTATTTCTGCCATGGCAGCAGAATATTAGAGGAAAGGGAAAGTTGACAGCACTTAATCCGGGAAATAGACCTCAAATGATTGAGACTGCAATTGCAGGACGAATTTCATCTTGGAAAGTGATTGAAGGAGATTTCGTAAACGCTGGTGACACTTTATTGACCATAACTGAGATTAAGGATAAATACTTTGATCCTAATCTTATAGAGCGAATCAGAGAACAACTTGACGCGAAAAAGAATGCAGCCTTGGCAAAAGAAAAGAAAGCCGACGCTCTTAGACGACAAGTAAAAGCCCTTAATGATGCTCTTATAGCAAAGAATAGCCAAGCTAAAAATAAGATTCTTCAGGCTGATTTAAAATTAGAAGCTGATAGTTTGAACTATGTAGCAGAAGGAGTTAATAACGAAAATGCTGAGAGTGTATTTCAGCGTAATGAAAATCTCTATGATGCAGGAAACATAACGTTGACTAAGTTTCAAGAAATTGAGAATAAATATCAAATGAGTGGAGCCAAAGTATTAAAAGCTGAAAATGAATGGCTTCAAAGAAAAGCGGATCTTGCTAACGCCACCATTGATTTAGCATCTATTGATGCTGAGTACAACGATAAAATAAGCAAGGCCTTATCTAACCTCAATGAAACTATTGCTAGTCTAAGTGAAACTAGAGGTGACATTGCCAAAATGGAAAATGAATTGGTAAACGTGATAGTTAGGCAATCGCAATATCAAATTATTGCACCTCAATCGGGATATATTGTCCAAGCAATAAAAGCAGGTATTGGTGAGACGATCAAAGAAGGTGAAGCTGTAGCTACCATACTTCCTGAATCAGATGATAAGGCGGTAGAAATGTACATTAAGGCAATGGATGTTCCTTTGGTCAGCAATAATAGAAAAGTTAGAATTCAGTTTGATGGTTGGCCTGCATTGCAGTTTTCTGGATGGCCTAATGTGTCAGTTGGTACTTTTGGAGGAGAAGTCGCCATTATTGACAGAGTACAAAGTAAAAACGGGCTATTCAGAATTGTCGTCAAACCAGATCCTGATGATGAGCCATGGCCAAATCTATTGCGTCTAGGATCAGCAGCAAAAGGATGGGTTATGCTTAATGACGTTCCGATTTGGTATGAGATATGGAGACAGATGAATGGCTTCCCTGCAACCATATATGAAGAAATTGAGCAAGACGATAAAAACAAAGAGATCACAAAATGAGGAAGGTACTCATCATACTCATTTCTTTATCTGCTCTTGTTTCATTCTCTCAAGACACGACTCGACTTTCTTTAGAAAATGTCTTGAAAATAACTATGACTTTTCATCCTGTTGTAAAGCAGGCAAGTCTGCTTTCTGCTGATGCAGCTGCAAAAATAAGACAAGCAAAGGGACAATTTGACCCCAAACTTCAATTGGACTATAGTCTGAAAGATTTTAAAGAAAAAGAATACTACAACTTGCTCAATACTTCTTTGAAAGTACCTACGTGGGTCGGTATACAACCAAAAGTAGAGTTCATAAGGAACAGCGGAGATTTTGTCAACTTTGAAAACCAAATCCCTAATGAGAATGATAACGAACAAGTTGCCATTGGCATCTCTATTCCTTTAGGCAAAGGGCTTTTCTTTGACGAGCGTAGAAATATGGTCAGGCAAGCAGAAGCATTCTCACAAATAGCAGAAGCTGAAAAGGTAAAACAAACCAACAAGATTTTATTGGTTGTTATTAAAGACTACTGGAGCTGGTACCTTTCGTATCAAAAAGTAGAGTTATTGGCACAGGCCATGGTTCTTGCTAATAACCTTTTCGAAAGGACACTCATTGACTATGAATTTGGAGAAGCTTCCGTAGTAGATACGCTACAAGCAAAAATTAACTTACAAAAAAGAGCGGTTGATTATCGTAAATCGCAACTCGACTTTGAACTAGGCAAACTTAATCTATCAAAGCATTTGTGGTCTGAGGATTTAATTCCTCTTGAGCTACAAGAAAGTGTCATTCCCGATTCCGCATCATTATTTTCATTGATTCAAAATGAAAGCATAAAAGACGAAATTGAGTTTGCACTAGAAAACCATCCTGAAGTGAATAAGCTGGAAGGAAAACGAAATCAACTCAACTATGAATTGAAGTGGAATAGAGAAAGTATTAAACCAAAAGCAGACCTCTCCTACTCGTTCATTGATGCTCCGCTCAATCCTAACTTTCAAACTAGCTCTATTGATTTTGGTGATAACTATAAGTTAGGAATTGACTTTGCCTTCCCTATTTTTCTTAGAAAAGAACGTGGTAAAATTCAGCAAACTCGATTAAAAATTCAGGACAATGAGTATGCAGTAGCTCAAAATCAACTAGAAATTAAAAATGAAGTATTAGGTCAATATGCTCAAAGCATCGCTCTTCAAGACATATTCCAACAGTATCGAAATGTTTCTGATAACTATCAAAGATTACTAGAAGCAGAAATAATCAATCTTCAGAACGGAGAAACAGATCTATTCAAACTAAACATACAGCAAGACAAATTCATTGAAGCTAAAAGTGATTTTTACGAAGCATTCTCGAAATGGGAAAAAAGCAAAGCCGAGTATCACTATGCAACTGGTAAAGAATTTCTAGGTCTTTCCAATATGTTCGATATCAATACAAATCAATAGGCACAACTGTACGATTTCGAACAAATATTTTCTTACATTTATGGTTTAAGTTAAGCAATCACCGTTTTGGTGATTTGGCACAGTTGTCGCAACTATAACATCAAACAATAGAAAAAAGTGGAAGAAGTAATTGACAAAATATTAATAATAGATGATGATGAGGATGTGTTATTAGCAGCCAAAATGCTGCTGAAAAAATACATCAAAGAAGTAGTCATTGAAAAAGATCCAAGAAAGATTCCATTTCTATTAAACAATGACAGTTTTGATGTGATCCTCTTGGATATGAATTACAGCCAAGATACTACCTCTGGAAAAGAGGGGTTTTATTGGCTAGAACAGATTCTAGAAAAAGATCCGCAAGCTGTTGTCATTCTAATCACTGCTTTTGGAGATGTGGAAATGGCAGTGCAAGCACTCAAAGCTGGCGCTACTGATTTTGTATTGAAACCATGGCAAAATGAAAAATTATTGGCCACCCTTTCTAGTGCTTCACGCTTGAAGAAAAGCTATAATGAAGTTAGTCAGCTAAAGCAAACGAGTAAAACACTACAAGCAGATAGTAGTAAAGCATTTAAAGACATTATTGGCGAAAGTGATGCTATTAAAAAAGTATTTAAGCTAATAGACAAAGTAGCTGCGACAGATGCCAATATTCTGATACTTGGAGAAAATGGTACTGGAAAAGAATTAATCGCCAGAGCGATTCATCAGAAATCTATGAGAAAGGAAATGCCTTTCATTGGAGTAGACATGGGCGCAATAACTGAATCTCTATTTGAGAGCGAACTATTTGGTCACAAAAAAGGATCTTTTACGGATGCTAAAGAAGATAGAGCTGGAAGGTTTGAAGTAGCGAATGGTGGCACCTTGTTTCTAGATGAAATAGGCAATCTAAGTCAGCCACTTCAAAGCAAATTATTGACGGCCATTCAAAATAGAAAGGTGACTCGAATAGGATCTAACCAAGAAGTATCTGTAGATATACGACTGGTTAGTGCTACGAATATGCCTGTATATGAAATGGTGAATGAAAATACCTTCAGACAGGATTTACTCTATAGAATCAATACAGTAGAAATTCATCTTCCACCACTTCGTGAGCGAATGGAGGATATGGAAGAACTTGCCAATCATTTCGTGAAAATGTATGCAGGAAAGTACCGTAAAGGAATAAGTACGGTGGCTGAAAGCACCGTGAAAAAACTTCAAAAATATCCTTGGCCAGGTAATATCAGAGAGCTTCAGCATGCCATAGAACGAGCAATCATTATGAGTGACAATTCTCAGCTGATGCCTGAAGATTTCTTTTTCCTGTCTCAAAAACCAGACAGTGCCGTTTCACTTGAGCCTGACACCTACAACTTAGATGATATGGAAAGGTCTGCCATTATGAAGGTGGTAAACAAGCATGAAGGAAATATTTCCAAAGCCGCAAAGGAATTGGGACTCACCAGAGCATCCCTTTACCGTAGAATAGAAAAGCATGGTATTTAAATCATTTAAAGTACAGTTAATAGGCAGAATCGTGATCTTAATGTTCACCATGTTTCTGTTTGCCAATCTGTACTACACGGATACTTATTTCTTTACTAAGTTTTTGGTATTCATTCTACTTCTTATTCAAGCATACTACTTGTATTCTTTTCATGAAAAATCGAACAGAGAGATTGTTCATTTTCTAGAAAGTATTCATTATGATGATTTCACAAACACTTATCCTGAAAGAAAATCAGGATCGAGTAGAGACTCTCTTTATCACGAATTCAATGAAATTTTAAAAAAATTCAGAGAAATACGAGCTGATAAAGAAGCGCAGCATCAATACTTACGAACGATTGTGCAACACATTGGTATTGGCATCATCACCTTTGATAAAAAAGGGGAAGTTCAGATCATGAATAATGCTGCAAAAAAATTACTTGGAGTTACTTTAATCAAGAATATTCGTCAAGTGGGGAAAGATCATCCTGACCTTACTGCTACCTTCTTTGACTTAAAAACGGGTGGACGAGACTTGGTTAAGATTACTCGAAATGAAGAAGAGATCCAATTAGCAATGTATGCGATTGAACTCTCCTTGAGAGGTGAAGCTTTTAAGCTTATTTCTATTCAGAATATACAGTCTGAACTAGAAGAAAAAGAAATGGAGGCTTGGCAAAACCTTATTCGTGTACTGACCCATGAAATAATGAACTCAGTAACGCCAATTTCATCTTTGGCAGCCACGGTAGAAACTGAGTTAAGCGAATTCCTAAACGATGATTCAGACGTTAATAAGATCACAAATGATCAATTAGAAGACTTCTATTTGTCTCTCAAAACGATACATAGACGAAGCGATAGTCTAATAAAATTTGTGTCTGATTTCAGAAACATGACCAGAATCAAACTTCCAAATCTGGCAAGTGTGGGAATCAATGAAATGATTCAGCATGTATTAATGCTTTTGAAACCTGACATGGCATTACATGGCATTGAGGTAAATTGCTCGGTAAAGCCTGAACTAACGGCTAACATAGATAAAGAGCAAATAGAACAAGTTGTAATCAATGTGGTCAAAAATGCCGTACAAGCATTAGCCGCCGGAGAAAAAGACGATAAAAGACTTACAATTACAGCCATGCCTACAGATTCTGGCGGGGTATTCATAAGTGTAGCCGATAATGGGACAGGAATAGAAGAAGAAGCACTCAAAAAGATTTTTATCCCATTTTTTACAACTAAGAAGAATGGGTCTGGTATCGGCTTAAGTCTCTCCAAGCAAATAATGAGGAAGCATGGTGGTAACATAAGCGCAAAGTCGAAAATTGGAGAAGGGACAGAGTTTATACTTAAGTTTGCGAGCTAAATACGCTCAATGAAATTCATTTTTATTGTTCAAGGAGAGGGTCGTGGACATATGACCCAAGCTATTTCACTTTTCAATATTCTTACTCAGGCAGGACATGAAGTCTCTCATTTGATCGTAGGTAAAAGTAAAAGAAGAGAGCTTCCATCCTTCTTTCAAGAAAAAATAAGCTGTCCGATTACCCGACTAGAAAGTCCCAATTTTGTCACAGACAAGAAGCAAAAATCTGTCAGCTTTAGACGCACACTCTTTACTAATCTCAGAAAGATTTCTACTTTTATTGCAAGTGTCAATCAAATTGACCGCATCGTTAAAGAGGAGAAGCCAGATGCAATTATCAATTTTTATGACTTTTTAAGTGGCCTTTATTTTCTTCTAAAAAGTCCGAAAGTAAAACACATCGCCGTAGCACATCAGTTTCTTTTAAATCATTCCACGTTCGAATTTCCAAAAGGAAGAATCTATGATAAGCAGTCTATTTTGCTAGGAAACAGACTTGCATCTTTCAAAGCCGATACCATAGTATGCCTTTCATTTCAGCACTATGAAAATGAGCTTAATAAGAAACTGATTGTTACTCCTCCATTGCTCCGTGACGAAATTAAAGAGCAAAAAATTACATCCAAGGATCACTTTCTGATTTACATGGTAAATCATGGGTATGCAGCTCAAGTAGAAACGTTTCATAAAAAACATCCTGACATCCCTCTTCATTGTTTTTGGGACAAACCTGATGTGCCAATAGAATTGGTGATTGATGATACACTTACATTTCATCAATTGGATGACAACAAATTCATCAGGTTGATGGCTTCTTGCAAAGGCTATCTCACAACAGCTGGATTTGAATCAGTTTGTGAGGCGATGTATATGGGGAAACCTGTGCTGATGGTTCCTGTAGAAGGACACTATGAACAAGCCTGTAATGCTTTGGATGCTACAAAAGCCGGAGCTGGTGTCTCCAGTGATTTTTTTGATCTGGAAGTTTTGTTAGACTATCTTCCAACACATCGAAATGTGAAAGAGGAATTCAAAACTTGGTGCGAAAGTTCTTCTGAGGTATTTCTTAAAAACTTAACCAATCATGTTAATTAGATTCTCCAATAATCCCTTTAGGCAAGCTTATGGTATCGCTGTTAACAACAAGGTTAATATATTCCTGTTTATTCTTATAGGAT
The DNA here is from genome assembly GCA_964352725.1 of uncultured Roseivirgaceae bacterium. Classification (GTDB taxonomy): domain Bacteria; phylum Bacteroidota; class Bacteroidia; order Cytophagales; family Cyclobacteriaceae; genus Ekhidna. Next base: position 129 of record CAYGTD010000085.1, on the reverse strand, counting down.
TTGTAGCCACACTCCAATATTACTATTCGGAGCTATTTGCTATGAGTCCTATGACTCTACCTGTAGTTCCAGTAACCATCCTAGGCGGTGCACTCGCAATTTTTCTGGGATTTAGAAATAACAGTGCAT
>CAYGTD010000084.1:718-12300 GCA_964352725.1 uncultured Roseivirgaceae bacterium | reverse complement strand
CACCTAAAGAGGCTAATTGCTTAATTTTCTGAGTGGCATCTACTGCGTTGGATACCAGCTCACGAAGAAATATCTCGTGATCTGAGTATAAGAATTTTTTAATGATCGGAAATATATTTTCCGTGTGGATCGAGATTGTACCCTTCTCTTTCATGTCTGTGTCTATTTTTTTTAAATCTAACCGGAAGCGCAAGTTCAAAAGTTGTTCCAATGAAGAAATTCTGACAGGTTGGCAGAAAACATAAAAGTATTTATATTCGTATTACTTTTTGTATTACTTAATGTATTGATTATGAAAACAATTAGCTTAAAAATTCCTGATGATGTGTACGAGAAGGTAGAGAAGTACCGTAAGTCAATGGATAAAAATCGCAGTAGCTATGTGATGGAAGCCGTGGTTGAGTACACGAAGAATTTGGAGAGAGAAGAACTGGCTGAGCAAATTAGGAGGGAGGTAGAAGCTGATAAGGATTTATATAAAGAAATAATTGAAGAATATGATCATCTATCAATTGAAGGGTTAGACAAATTGAATGATGAGTGGAGTTAAAAGATTTGAGATTTGGATGGCAAATCTCAACCCTCAGCGAGGCACAGAAGTAGGCAAAGTCAGACCAGTGCTTATTGTCCAAACTAATCTTCTTAACGAACTAATTCCATCTACAATTATTTGTCCAATAACCACAAAACCAACCAAATCAGAAATAACAAAGGTCAATATAAAATCTGACGATTTTTCAGGTCTTCAATTTGAATCATGGGTTATTCTTGATCAGATGAGATCGATTGACAATAGACGCCTCGTAAGAAAAATTGGTGAATTGCCATTTGAAATTCATTCTAAAATGAATGAAAACCTCAAAATAATTCTCGGAGTAGAATAGTTACCTAATCCTGTCGGCACTTCTCACTAATTTCTCGTTCTTTCTGCTGTTTGAACAGAGTTCTTTAATCTTATTGATGGATATCTCCTATCGTCGATATGACAGGAAAGTAAAAGAGGGATTGGCTAAATGAAAAAAGTACTTTCTACAGTTTTGTCATCTCGCCTTTGTAGAGAAATTTACTGCTTTACTCAAATAATTACCTAATCCGATCCGCACTCCTCACCAACTTCTCATCCTTTCTGATAAATCGATTAGCTAAGAAATTGTTGAGCATGGCGACAATTGGGAGGTAGAAGCCAGCTAGCAACGTTCCTTGAATGGTAGGATCAAACAAAGCGTTTGCTTTAGAAATGTAGAAGTAAGAACCTAACAGTACACTTGCCACAAGTAAAGAAAAGAGTGCATTTAATTTTACTTGTGTAATTCTGTTTTTAAATCTAGAGATCGAAAAAAGCATCACTGCAGCTGCGAGCACACAACCAATTGAAATCAGTATTGTATTTTGAGTACCTAAAAGCTCAGATTCACCGGTTTCCGTATTTTGTTGTTCATATCGGAGCGTGAATGTATCCATAATCGCATACTCTCTTTTAACAGCATCCACATTACTATCTGACTTTTCCCAAAGCGGGAAAAACAACATAGCAATCATACTAAGTGCGGCAAAAAACATGAATACGGACTGAATTCGCTGAAGCATTTTTCTATTGGTTATTCGAAATGCAAATATGAGCTGATTTATTCTTCAAATCGAAAGAATCGAGGCAATTTTACGCTGTGCGATATTTCATGGAAATCAGTTACAAGGGGACCAACTACAGCGGTTGGCAAAATCAAAAGGGAGTGGAGACGGTTCAGGGAGCTGTTGAACATGCGCTGGCGACTCTTTTGAAATTGAAAGTTCCAATAATGGGGAGTGGAAGAACGGATGCAGGAGTACACGGAACTCATCAGATTGCACATTTTAATGTTGAGGCCCAATTAGATATTGCAGCGCTTCAATACAAACTCAATGCTTTTCTTTCTAGAGACATAAGTATTAATTGGATAAGGCCTGTAAGAGATAATGTCAATGCTCGTTTTGAAGCAAACTCAAGATTGTATCATTATTATATTCATCAGCGCAAGAATCCCTTTAAAAACGAGTTGTCCTACTACTTCAAATACCCTATAAATGTTGGTTTGATTAATCAAGCATGTGAATTAATTAAAGGTTGGCAGAACTTTGAGTGCTTCAGTAAGGTTCATACGGAGGTAAACCATTTTAATTGTGATATTTTCGAAGCAAAATGGTCAGAAGAGAATGGAATTCATCTTTTTGAAATCAAAGCCAATCGATTTTTGAGAGGTATGGTGAGAGCCATTGTAGGAACATTGCTAGACGTTGGAGAAGGAAAAACCAGTTTGAAAGAATTTCAAAAAATATTGGAAAGCAATGATCGATCAATGGCAGGAAGAGCTGTGCCAGCTACGGGATTATATTTAATGAAAGTGGAGTATCCATCAGATATTTATATTGATTAAGAAATTTTGGAAAAGGAAAAAGCAAGTGGAAATATTGTAGACTTAAAGGTGCTTAAAAGGCTTTTTGTGTTTGCTAGACCGTATAAGGGAACTTTCTATTTCCTGATCTTTTTAACGATTGCATTAAGTATTGCTGGCCCTCTTCGCCCAATGCTTATTCAAAAAACGATAGACAACAATGTTGCCAATGGAGATTATCCAGGATTGGTAAACATGATTTTATTATTGGTTGGTTTACTCGTTATTCAATCGATTATCCAATACCTCCATACGTTCTATTCGGGGTGGTTAGGTCAATACATTATAAAGGACATCCGGATCAAACTCTATCGTCATATTCAGGCGTTGAAATTGCAATTTTTTGATAAAACACCAATTGGTAGGTTGGTTACAAGAAATGTTTCTGATATTGAGACTCTTGCAGAGGTTTTTAGTACTGGCATTGCTGGAATCATTGCTGATGTACTTCAGCTACTCGTCATCCTAGGTTGGATGCTTTGGCTCGATTGGCAGTTGACATTGGTAAGTCTATCACTTCTGCCTATTCTTCTTTTTGCTACATACATATTCAAGGAAAAAATCAAGGTGGCTTTCAACGATGTGCGGGCAGCTGTTTCCAATCTTAACTCCTTTGTGCAGGAGCATATCACTGGGATGAATATCGTTCAGATTTTCAATTCTGAAAAAAGAGAACTGGAGAAGTTTAAGGAGATAAATAGAGAACATAGAAAGGCAAACATCAATTCTGTGCTTTACTACGCTATTTATTTTCCAGTGGCTGAAGTTATTCAAGCCGCTGGTATTGGACTGATTGTTTGGTATGGAGGTGGACAATTAGTGCAAGGCAATATGGAGTTTGGGATGATGATCGCTTTCATTTTGTATCTACAAATGTTCTTCCGTCCTATCCGAATGATTGCTGACAGATTCAATACCCTGCAGATGGGTATCGTGTCTTCCAATAGAATTTTAGATCTGTTGGATTCAACAGAGCACATTCCTGACAATGGTAATTACGTATCGAATTCAGTAGAGGGAAATGTGAAATTTGACAAAGTATGGTTTGCGTACAATGATGATGACTGGGTGCTGAAAGATATTTCCTTTGAAGCTAATAAAGGAGAAATGATTGCTTTGGTAGGTGCAACAGGCGCAGGTAAAACGTCAGTTATAAACTTACTAAGTAGATTTTACGAAATAAATAAAGGCACCATATATGTAGATGGGAAGGATGCGCGTGAGTACGATCTTTCTAATTTGAGGCACCACATTGCCGTAGTGCTGCAAGACGTGTTTCTGTTTTCTGATTCCATTTACAATAATATCACTTTAAGAAATGATAGTATTCCAAGAGAAAAGGTATTGGAGGCGGCAAAAATGGTGGGTGCTTTGGAGTTCATTGAAAAATTACCTGGCGGCTTGGATTATAATGTTATGGAGCGTGGAGCAACATTATCAGTTGGTCAGCGACAGCTGATTTCGTTCGTAAGGGCAATGGTTTATGATCCAAAGATTATTGTACTGGATGAAGCTACTTCAAGCGTAGACACAGAAACAGAGGAGTTAATTCAGCATGCCATTCAAAAATTAATGCAAGGGCGAACTTCGATTGTTATAGCGCATAGATTATCGACCATTCAGAATGCGAAGAAGATTTTGGTGCTTGACAAAGGGAAAATCGTGGAAGAAGGCAACCACGAAACGCTTTTAGAAAAGGATGGATTCTACGCCAACTTGCACCAGATGCAATACAAGGAAGTAGCCAAAGCTGTTTAAAACAAAAGGCACTAATAATTACTACTTAAAGCACTTTACCCGAAACGTCATTCTGAACTTGTTTCAGAATCTATTAAGACTTGATAAAACAGGATCAATATTCCATCTATCTTTAAATTATGAAGCGAGCTAAGCAAATCTATCTTTCCGTTATCGTGTTGTGTCTACTCATCATTGCAGTAGCGACTTACTACTCGTTGGGAGGATTTGAAGAGATTGAAATCTACGAATTTGAAGGAAAAGAGCGAACGGTGATTGGCAAAGAATTTATAGGAATGCATAATTCTCCTGCTTATGATTCTTTGATGATATCTACCAGAGATGCCATTCTTTCAGGCAAATTGCAAGGCGATATGACGGTGGTTTATTACCCGCAAGCCTTTGAGGATAGAGACTCTCTGAAATGCTTTATTGGTGCGTCATTTGATGAGATAAAAGGAATAATCAGCGTGCCAGCAAAGTACGATTATAGGGAATTCAAGACGGAGAAAGTTTACAAGATGTTTATTACTCAACACCCAATGGTTAGACCTCTTCCAGGTGAAATTGCTAGCATGTTTGAAGTAAGATCAATAGAGGATGGAAAAGTACTTCAACCTATCAATTTTGAAGTCTATTATCAGGATGGTTCTTTAAGTGTCGAGGCGTGGGTTAGATAGGTTAGCTCATTTCTTCCTCAGCGACTAATTGCTTATCATGCAATTCTCTATACGCTCCACCTTTAGTCATTAGTTCTTCGTGAGTGCCTTGCTCTACCACTTCCCCATCATCCAACATCACTACTTTATTAGCCAGTTTTGCTGACGAAACCCTGTGAGATATTATGATAGAAGTTCGTCCTTTCATAATTCGCTGCATGGCATTCAATATGGCATTTTCAGTTTGGGTATCTACAGCAGAAAGGGCATCATCCAAAATGAGAATTTTTGGCTCTCGTGCAATAGCTCGAGCAATAGAGACTCTTTGCTTTTGACCTCCTGATAATGTGATTCCTCTTTCACCTAACTTAGTTTGAAAGCCATTTTTAAAGTCTTTTATGTTATTTAATAAATCAGCATCTTCGGCTGCCTTCTCCACTTCTTCTCTACTCATTTTCCTGTTACCAAAAGAAATATTGTTTTCTATTGTATCGGAAAATAGAAATACATCTTGGGGAACATAGCCCACCTGACTTCTAAGTGAAGAAAGGCCATACTCTTTCACACCTATTCCATCAATGAGCAAGTTTCCGCTTTCAATGTCATATAGTCTGCAAATCATATTGGCGATTGTACTTTTCCCAGATCCTGTCGTACCTACAATAGCTATAGATTCACCCGGTTTCACCTCAAATGAAACATTTCTAAGTGCCTTTATTCCAGAATCAGGATAGGTGAAATGAACATTTTTAAACTGAATGTGTCCTTCAATTTCCCTTTCGGTTTCTTTTTCTGAAATGATATCCGTTTTGGTATTAAGGAACTCATTAATCCGTTTTTGAGATGCGGCTGCTCTTTGAATAATGGAAGTAATCCAGCCTAATGCAGTAACTGGCCAAGTTAGCATATTCACGTAAATAATAAATTCAGCAATATTTCCAGTGCTTACTTCTCCATCAAACACCTGAATAGATCCAACATAAATGGTGAGGATTACGCTCATTCCTATTAATCCCATAATAAGCGGCATAAATAGTGCTTGCACGAAAGCAAGTTTCAGTGACTTGTCTCTGTAATCAATACTTACCTTATCAAAGTCTTCTGCCATGGATTCTTCGCGCACGAATGACTTAATCACTCTTATTCCAGAGAAGGCCTCTTGGACAAATGTGCTCAATCCAGACAAGCTTTGTTGAATCTCCTCCGAACGTTTATTGATAATATTGCTTACAAAGTAGATGCTGAAGGAAAGGATAGGAAGGGGCAAAAGAGAGTAAAAAGTAAGTGTAGGATTGATGGTGATCATATAAGGGATTACCATGAATAGCAGCGTAAATAGATTGATGCCATACATTAATGCAGGCCCAATGTACATTCGAACTTTACTTACATCCTCAGATATTCTAGCCATCAAATCTCCCGTATTGTTTCTGCGATAGAAACTCAGCGGAAGCGTTTGATAATGCTCATAAATTTCATTTTTCAAGTCATATTCAATCCGCCGTGACATTACAATGATGGTTTGACGCATAAAGAATAAAAAGATACCACGCAGTAGAGCAGAGACTAATATTAAGATAGCTATGATTACTGTGCTAGAAATCAATCCATATGTTTCTTTCTGTAATTCAAATCCAGAAAATGATTGAAATATTCCATAGCTTTTACCTAAAAGATCAAAGGCATATCTAACTAAAACAGCAGGGAGTATTGCGAAGAAATTTCCAATTATGATAAAAAAAGCACCAAAAATTAGGTGAAATTTATATTTTACTAAGTATTTATTAAGGTATGAAAGCTCTTTCACAGAATATTATAAAGGTCTGACAGTCAGTTAGTTTTTATTGAAAATAAGATATTTTTGCATCCCTTCTAATCACCCCAGTAGAGAAGGTTTAAAATTAGAATAAAGTTCATACAATGATAGACACAGAACCCCAAGTAATTCAGAAAAGCGTGTTTGACCAAATGGCTGACCTTCAGCATGAGCAAGTAGTATTCTGCAAGGATGAACACACAGGCTTAAAAGCAATCATCGCAATACACAATACAGTGCTTGGCCCATCCATGGGAGGAACGCGAATGTGGAATTACGCAACTGACGAAGAAGCATTAAAAGATGTATTGAGATTATCTAGAGGAATGACATTTAAGTCTGCCTTGGCAGGATTAAATATCGGAGGCGGAAAGGCTGTCATCATTGGTGACGCAAGAAAGCAAAAAAGCGAAGCATTCATGAGACGCTTTGGAAAATTCGTGAATAGCCTTAACGGTAAATACTATACCGCTGAGGACATGAATATCAACATGCGGGATATTGAATATATGAGCATGGAAACACCGTATGTTGTGGGCAAACCAGAATATATGGGAGGCTCAGGTGATCCAAGCCCTATGACAGCTTACGGTGTGTACATGGGAATGAAAGCTGGTGCTAAGAAAGCTTACGGATCAGATTCACTCGGGGGCAAGAATGTGCTGGTGCAGGGAGCTGGACAAGTTGGTAAGTATTTGGTAGATCACCTAATTGAAGAAAACGCCAACGTATTCATCGCAGATATTTTTGAAGATAAAATCAAAACTATCACTGATAAGTATTCAAATGTTTCTGTTGTCGATCCAAATAAGGTTTTTCAGTTAGAGATAGATATATATGCACCTTGTGCAATGGGAGCCACATTAAATGATGAAACCATTGCTGAAATGAAATGTCAGGTGGTGGCGGGTGCAGCAAATAATCAATTGGCAGAGGAAAAGAAACATGCTGATTTACTGAAAGAGAAAGGTATTATATATGCTCCAGACTTTTTGATCAATGCAGGTGGCATTGCCAATGTTTATTATGAATATGTAGGCAATTATAATAAGGAAAGAGTGATGGCATCTACGGAGTATATTTATGATGTATGCTTGGATGTATTAAATCATGCGGAGAAAAATGGAATGAGTTCACATGAAGCTGCACTTGCATTAGCTTTGCAGCGGATTGATAATGTAGGTAAGGTAAAACTGGGCGTTTAGATTTAATTCTAAATTTCAGATTTCCAAAAGAGGACTGAAGTAATTTTTTTTGAAATAATAACGTGACTTCATGAAAGTGAAAGTCCATCATCGGCATAAATGTTAAATCGAAGGATACTAAGAGTAAAAGCAATGCAAGCCTTATATGGCTATTTCACGGCAGTAGAGTCTTTGAAGGAAGGTAGTAGAAATGAGTTGGTGGAAATGCATTCGCTGGACCCTGCCAAACATGATTTTGCAGATAAGGGACTTTTTGAAGAACGCAAGAAGATTGCAGTTCGTCTTTTTAACGAAAATCTACTCAAAGGAAGTGTGGAAACTACTGAGAAGGTAGATGAAGAGGTTTTAGATAATGTGAATAATGTTTTACATGAATTTTCTGTAAAACTGAATAAGGAAGCTAGAGGTAGAAAAAATGAGATGATGAAGGAGTCTCATAGAATACAAGAAACTTTTCTTAAGTTACTGATTCTTCCAATTGAAATAGAGCACCGTGAGAAGCTTGAAAAAGAGAAAGAGGAGAAAGCGTATTTGACCAAAGAAAAAAAAGCGTATCCTTTCATTGACAACATTATTGTAAAAACTTTGAAAGAGGATGAAGACTTTCAGCTGATTGTAGGAAGATCAGGGGTTAGTTGGGGAATAGAGCAAAGCGAAATCAAATCTTGGTATAGGGAGCAAATAAGAAACGCTGAGCCATTAGCAAGCTTTTTTAATGTAAATAAAGATTCCACTTCTGATAAATTGCTTGTAACAGAACTCTTCAAGCGAGTCATTTTTAAGAATGAAACAATCACGTCCTATTTGGAATCTCAGAGTCTTCATTGGGTAGAAAATCAACCTATTATTAAAAGTTTGATTGTAAAAACCTTAAAAGACTTGAATGAAACTGGAGAGGTTCGCTTGGCTGAGTTGACTAAAAATGGCGAGGAGGACTTTCAATTCTTAGAAAGACTTTTTAGCGATGTAATTGAAAAAAATGATTTCTTAGAAGAGCAAATTCAAGATAAAGCCATGAATTGGGATGTCGATAGGATTGCATTGACTGATAGGGTTATATTAAAGTTAGCTTTAGTAGAAATGATGAACTCACCAAGCATCCCAATGAAGGTAACAATCAATGAAGCTATCGAAATTTCAAAGGTTTATAGCACACCAAAAAGTAAACAATTTGTGAATGGCGTTTTGGATGTACTAGCAAACGAACTAACTTCGACAGGAAAAATAAGAAAGAGTGGAAGGGGATTAATTGACAACAAATAACCCCTTAGAACATAAAAACGATAATACAATGAGTAAGTCATCAGGAGGTTCATTTTTTGCATTTTTATTGGGAGTCATCACTGGTGGGGTAGTAGGTATTCTATATGCTCCAGATAAAGGAACTAATACCAGAGACAAACTGACTTTCCAACTTGATAAGTTGAAGAAGCAGTTAGAAGGTTTCATTGAAGATGTAGTGAATGATAAATCAGTACTTTCCAACCAAGCGAAGGACAAAGGAGAGAAAATTGTGAAAGATGCGAAAGATAAAGCTGAGCAGCTATTAGACGATGTAAATGGATTGATCAATCAAATAAAGAAGGATTAGTCAGTTCTTTAACATTTCGTTAAGACTTTCGAAACGATATGTTTCGTAATTTTGTATTGTTAAAAAGAAAAATTAGATTAAAATGAAAATAGCAAAAATTATTTTAGGATTGATTGTAGCAGCTGGATTGACTAGCTGTGGAAACTCTGACTTAGAATCAAGAGTTACAAAGTTAGAAGGTAGATTAGCAGCTTTAGAAGGGGGCGGAGTAGTTTCTTCCACTTCTAATAGACCAAGCCCGGTCGCTGTAAATAATACGCTTAAAACACTTGAGGAGGAAAAGCCTGAAGGGCCACTTCCATCATTCAAGTTTGAAGAAGAATTGCATGATTTCGGAACCATTAAAGATGGTGATGTAGTAGAGCATGTATTCAAATTTGTAAATACAGGAGAAGCTCCATTGATTATTACTGATGCAAAAGCTACTTGTGGATGTACAGTTCCTGAAAAACCAACAGAACCAATTCCAGTTGGCGAAACAGGTGAGATCAAAGTAAGATTTAACAGTAAAGGAAAGCCAGGTATTCAGAACAAAACAGTAACACTTACTGCTAACACTTGGCCAACGACTCAAAGAATCAGAATAAAAGCAAATGTCGTGAAGGAAGGTGAGTAATACGCTGGAAATCAACCATTTTTATTAACATTGCCTCCCGAACAATCGGGAGGCTTTTTTATTTCAATAACAAATAGAATGAACACAATTTTATTGCAAGCAGGAGGAGGAAGCGACTTCACCTCATTTTTACCGATCATAGGAATGGTCGCCATTTTTTACTTCTTTTTCATCAGGCCTCAGCAGAAAAAGGCGAAGGAGACTAAGAAGTATTTGGAGGAGATCAAGAAAAACGACAGAGTAGTTACCACTGGAGGAATTCACGGAAAAGTGATCGAACTTTCTGACTCAACAGTTCTTATTGATGTGGATAGAGGAACTAAATTACTTGTGGAGAAATCTTCTATTTCGTTAGAGGCTAGCAAGCGTCTAAACACTCCGGAAGTAGAGAAGGATAAGAAAAAATAAGTATCATACAGGATGGCAAGTCCAAAGATTTTTAGTAATTGGAAGGTAGTAGTTCTCTCATTTTTGGGAGCCACTACCTTTTGGTTTTTTAGTGCTTTGGGCAAGCAGTATAATACTCGAATTACTTATCCAATTGAGTTTGTTTATGATACGGATAGCCTAATCGCTATTAAACCACTCACAAAGAAAGTAGATTTAGATGTATCCGGAGGAGGATGGGATGTATTGAGAGAGGGGTTCCTGTTTGGAGCTGATCCCATACAAGTGGAATTGGATAATCCTGCTTCCATTCGCTTTCTTACCAGAGCCACTATTTTGCCAATACTTACGGATCAGCTTAGCCAGTTCACCATTACATATCTATTTACAGATACCTTGTTCATTGATATTGATAGGAAAATTTCAAAAAAGGTTGATTTAAAAATTGATTCTCTAGCCATTAGCATGGATGAAGATTATAGAATCGTATCTCCTATTACCCTTTCACCTGATACAGCTATTATTTACGGCCCATCAAGCTATATAGATACGCTTGATGAAGTATACACTATTGCATTAGATGCCTCTAGTATCGATAAAAATTTTGACAGGTTTGTGAAACTCGGGCTACTCGAAGATTTTGAAATTAAATCTGATCCATCAACAATCAATTTGAAATTTGAGGTTGAGCGTTTCGACCAACTTGAAGTTGATACTAAAATTGAGATGCTTAATTTTCCTAAAGATTCCTCCGTTTATGTTGCAGATCCAAACGTGAAAGTCAAGTTCGTTTCTAGAAGATCGCTTGATCAAGAATATTTAGCGGAGGATTTCAAAATCATTGTTGACTATGCACTAATCAACAAATCCGACTCTTTGGCTCCAGCCATTGTTGTATTTCATCCAGAGACTGCTTTGGAGGTAGAAGTAGTTCCAGATTCTTTAGTCATTAAATATGAAAAGTAAACCAACTATTGTTGGCGTTACTGGTGGAATTGGTTCAGGAAAAAGTACCATTTGCAAAATTTTTGAGGTTTTAGGCTGTAAAACTTACTATGCGGATGATCGTGCTAAATGGCTCATGGAAAATGACGCTAGTCTCGTAGAATCTGTAAAGAGACTTTTCGGTAATGAAGCTTATT
>CAYGTD010000084.1:0-708 GCA_964352725.1 uncultured Roseivirgaceae bacterium | reverse complement strand
AATAGGAAACTAATAGCAGATAAAGTATTCAGAGAGGGGTTTCTATTGGATAAATTAAATAGTCTAGTTCACCCTGCTGTAAAATCTGACTTTGAAAAGTGGATTTCTGAAAATCAAAGTTCAAAAATATTGTTGAAAGAAGCTGCACTTCTCTTTGAGACTGGATCTTATAAAGAGCTAGATCATTGTATTCTAGTAGTAGCTGATGAGCAAACTAGAATAAAAAGAGTCATTCAAAGAGATGAGCATCGAAATGAGGAGGGAGTAAAAGAGATTATAAAAAAGCAGATGACCGATGAAAAAAAAATACCATTGGCCAGCTATATCGTTGATAATAATGGAAAAAACTCTGTCATCAATCAAGTTTTAGCTATCTACAAAAAGCTTTCTTAATCCTCACAAAGAATCTTGTCAAATTCATCTATCGAATAAGCCTTCGAAAACACGAGACTCCCCATTTTATCTACATAACTCACCACATGAAAGCCTGCCTTATTTAAATGTTGATCGGCAAAGAATAATGGATTTTCTTGTGTTCCTATATTGAAAATGTCAGTAAATTCTGGTGCTAATAAAATACCATTCTTGGTGCTCATTAAGCCATATTTACCGTCATTCACAAACTTCCAAAGTTCTTGTTCTTCTGTGGCAGTTAGCTTACTCATGAGCTCTATTTCGCTTAAAAGTGACTCTTCCTCAGTATTAATA
>CAYGTD010000083.1:0-12404 GCA_964352725.1 uncultured Roseivirgaceae bacterium | reverse complement strand
CTCCTGAATCGATGCTGGTGTTTTCCAAGATGCTTACATTATTTGTTCCGTCATTACCTGTTGCCAAATCAGGTTTCCCATCTCCATTTATGTCGGCTATTGCAATGACAACAGGGCCACTTCCAGTAGCAAATTGGAGCCTTTCAGAAAAGCTAACTGTACCGGGCTCTGAATTCGCATTACTAAAAACGGAGGCCATTTGATTGAATGAGTTAGCCACAGCAATGTCTGGTTTTCCATCACCATTCAGGTCGCCAATGGCTATCGATCGTGTGGTATCTCCTACAAAGATGGCTTCCTTATGATCGTAAGAAATCACTCCTGCAGACGCACTATTATTTGCCAACAATGTAAAAGAATCACTCGCCCAATTGGCAATGGCCAAATCCAATTTCCCGTCTCCATTTAGATCCCCTATGGCAATATCTATTGGGGCGGCCTCTGTGGCAAAATCTAGTTTTGAAGCAAAGTCAATCAATCCAGCACCTGTGCTGGTGTTTCTAAGAACGCTGACCGTACTACTGACCAAATTGGCTATAGCCAAATCAGATTTCCCATCTCCGTCTAAGTCAGCGATTGATACAGCAAATGGAAGATCTCCTGTTGCGAAATCCTGCTTTGTGGCAAAAATTATTACACCTGATCCAGTGCTCGTATTCCTCAATACGGACAAAGTAGCGTTTCCTGAATTAGCAATAGCTATATCAAGTTTCCCATCACCATCCAAATCTCCTATTGCTACATCGAAAGGATCCGGGCCTGTAGCAAAATCAATTTTGGTATCAAAATCAATTGCGCCAGTTTCACTAGACACATTCCTGAGAATGGATATACTTGAACTAGCTGAATTAGCTATGATCACATCAGGCATTCCATCTCCATCCAGATCACCAACAGCCGCAGAAATAGGACTCGCACCAGTCGTGTATTCTTCTCTATCTGAAAAGAAGCCGAGACCGATTTCACCCGGATCATCTAAGGTCACCACAAAAGGACAAGTTGAAGAAGCCTCATGATTGTTCACTAACACGGTGAGGGGTTGATGTGTGGCTCCTATAGGAACGGTTACATTAAGTTCTATATCTGTGGCCGAATTAACAGCAGCACGAGTAGCTCCAAAAAAGACAATGTTGTTTTCAGGCGTAGCATCGAAACCACTACCGGTTATGGTCACTGTGGTTCCAACGGTACCGCTGGCTGGTGTGAAATTGGTAATACTAGGCTGTGCCTCTAGTACGTGTAAGGAAAACAAGGTGGCTATGACGAGTTGAATAATGTGTTTCATATGATTAAGTGTTGAGTTGAATTTTATTATTTATAATTTGTTCTATAAGCCTTACCATCTGGTGATTTCTGGTGTTTGGCAACTTTGACCAAAGAATCCAAATTCTCGCTTTTCATAAACTCCATCGCCTGCTTCAGTCCAGAAATATCTATCTGAACAGCTATCCAGAAATGTAAGCACACCATTACCCATGCTACTCAATTCGAATTTGAATGAACCAGTTCTTCTATTAGAGACACCAAGATCAGAGCGCAAGAATGAATACTTCAATTTAGAATTGTTGATCTCCCATTCTGTGATATGCCGATCACTATATTCCGCATCTACCAACCATCTTAGTGTTATAGAGCCCATAGAGCCATCAAGAGATTGTTTCAATTCTGTTACCACAAATTTTTGTCCCGAACAACAATAATTATCACGTTCGTACCAAATGATATAATGGTTTTCCTTATCCAGTCCCACTTCAACAATACCGCGAGATGGAGTGAGTGACTGATAAAATTGCGCTTGATAATGTGGGTCATTCCAGCGATATCCATCAACTTCTTTCGAGCTTGCTTTTATTGGAAGCCAGTCAGAGCCCATAGAATTGGAAGCATCCAGTACAGTTGATAATTCAATTTCATATAGAATCGTATCAATGGATTCGTTCCATTCAACAATTCTATTTTGCATTTCTGCCCATTGATCTAAGACAAACTTTGCATGCTCATTCGTGTCTGATTTTAAAAGCAAATTATCAGGAAGTGACATTTCTAATATGGCATTGCCATACTCAAAAGTGGCAGGTTCAGTTTCCTTTTCAGGTTGGAGGTTATCAATTTCACATGCAGCGAAAAGCATTAGAAAAAAAACAACACAAATGGATTTTGTTAGATTATTGTATATCATGATTATATGTCTATTTACGGATGCCAATTATATAACTACTGTAACCACGAAACCTGAATCTGACACTGTCGGGAGATAAGAATTGGCCACCATAACCGGCAAGTCGGCCAATACTAAAAGAACCATCAGAGCGGAGAAAAGGGCCTATATAGAGGCGTGGATGATACTTGATTTTTATGTTGTTGATAGTAGCAGGCCAAGTCGAATATTCAGTGTCAATAGTATCTGACATGTCAAATATGCTTATAGTACCATCATATACAGTTTCAGGTAAACCATCATACTGGAAAGTAGTAAAAGTAAAATCACCCAAATACTGTTGCCTATAATCTACGACCTCAATATTGACACTAGCAATGTGTGCTTCACCTTGAACATCATAAGCCGTGGCTTTGATCGTATAATTACCCAATGGTATTGTTTCTTCATCGTACCAGCTATAAGAGGAATAAGTGTATGGTGATTCCCAATTTTCCAAAGAGGCCGTCAATTGAACTATGGAGTCATTAAGTTCAATCACTACCCTCTCTACTTCAAGTGATTCATCGAGAACCTCTAAAATAATGTTGATTGGATCAATGTTCGAATGGCTTGATGACTCACCTAGTATCGTGAGCCTTATTTTCTGAATTGTTTCTGATTCGATTCCTTCAAGTTCAACTCCTTCATCTTGACAAGCTAGAATTGCCAGTAAACTTGTGATTATAAAAAGGAGACTATTAAGTCTAAGTATTTTCATAGATTTCGTGTTTAATATGTTCTTATGAAGTAGTAGAAATGGCTTTCAAACTATTCGCTGCAATCGCCATTTAGCAGGTCTGATCTGGTAGGATTATAACCATTGTCACTTATTTCAAAACCCTGAGTATTTAAGATTCCATTTTTCAAACCACAGAAATCCGTGAGTGATTCATTCCCAAGAATGGACAAGGAACCAACATTGCTTACATTTATCAAATCATCCAGATTTTTAAGAGAGTGATTATATAAAATGATAAGTCGATTGATTGAGTCGATGCTATTCAATCCGTTTAAGTCAGATATAGCCTCCCAGCGAATATATAATTCACCAACATAGGTAAGGTTTTTCAACCCACTTATGTCGGTTAAGCGATTGTTAATCAACACGAGCTTATTTACAGATGTTAGGCTACCTAGCCCGTTTAATTCCGGAAGATTATTGCCAATGAAGTACACCTCGTTGACGGTGCTGAGGCTTTTTAAACCGCTGATATCTTTTAAACCGGCATTATAACTAAGACTCAAAAAACCGACCGATTCAAGCCCGGATAACCCGTCTAAATTTGATATGGAATAATCAGTAGGGCAACGCTGGCAACTCATTCCAATAATAAAATCTCCAGTAATGCCCTTATATCCATAATATTTGAAATCATCAACTCTTGCCTGCGAGCCTATGCTCCAATCTCCATTATAAATAATGGGATCATTGTTGTCGCAAGTGCTATTTTTAATTTCTGACGAAGTTGGATTGTACCTGTTATTCCCTATTTGTAATGACTGAAAACTTGAATTACGAATGCCACAGAAATTCGTGAGGCTAGCATTATCAGAAATAATGCCGGAGCCAAGACTTTTGAGATTAAGTAATCCATTCAGATTCGTCAAAGCATCATTTTTCAAAATACTGATGTTATCCACTGAAGTAAGACTTTTTAATCCATAAAGATGAGTCAGTGACGGGTTGTCATGTATCCATAAGTTTTCCAGAGAAGTAAGTCCTAGCAAACCACTTAAATCTGTCAAGTTCACATTTCCTTCTATTCTTACAGAACCAACAGCATTTAGATATCCAAGACCATCCAGGTTAGTGATAGATGAACTTTGAGTTTTATCACACTCATCACATCCTATGGTCAAAGTTCCTTCGATAGATTCATGACCAGAAAATCTGAAATCATCAACTTCCTGTTGAGTGGACAGATGCACATCCACCGCAGATATCACCTTTTTTCCTAAATCTGTGTAATCAATAAAATTATTAGGATTCCAGTAGCCACGAGTGCGCCCACTTATAATGATTTCATCACTGCTCAAGAAAATACCACTGGTAGCATAATCTGGACTTTTGTAAAAAGAAAATTCGTCAATTATTCCTTCATATGTTGATGACGAATCTTTCTCTAACGCTGGTGTTAATACCACCTCATAACCTCTGTAAATAGTGATCCTTTTATTTATTTGAGACCTCCATTCACTCCCACTGGTACTAGTAAATCCTTCCAAAAGATCTTCATACATGATCGTATCCTCTGGTTCAAATTTTTTGATCCATCCACTGGAGTAGTACGGTTGAGTCGAGTTTGTCGAATTTGAATGAGCGAAATGATAATTTCCGCAATATTTATTTCTAAAATCAATGATTTCGATTTGCCGCTCATCGCTACCTATTGAGTCTTGTCCATCATAGGCAATGGCTTTGATGCGATAAAACCCTGGCTCTATTAGGTCTTTATTATACCATTCATATTGATAGGGACTTTCATAAATAGTAACTACAACAGAATCATTGATAAGTATTTCAACTTTTGAGATTTCACCATCAGAATAGGCTGTTGATGCAGTCACATTGATGTGCTCCGTGTTTTCAAAAGAAAGTTTATTTCCTAGCATCAATTTTATGATGGGCGGATTTCGTATGATTACATCAGCATCATCATTACAGCTGATCAGGCTGACCAGAGCTAGCCCTATTCCCATGATGTACAAACTAATCTTGATATGATTTATATTTCTTTTAGACGTCATAATCAATAAGTTTTGGTATGATGGATTAATGTTTTTTCTTAATTCCTGTAGCTGATGTGCCACTATAACCATATTTTCCACAGCCACTGTAGTAGATTACAACCGTATCTTCGGATATCAGGCGTCCATAAAGGCCTACACCATAATACCCATATCCATAACCTGACGAACCATCTGAGTATTGAGTTAAAACTGGGGTTACGATATCATTTGGCTCATAATTGATGCTCAATCGTCTTTTTGGAGGTGGATTCCCAGACCATGCGTTGTTGACGGAATTATGAGATCTGTCGTTGTAATAAGTGGTGTCAGAAGATTCAAATCTGTTGACCCACCCATCAAATTGATGAACTGTATCTCCATGACAATTAATTGAAGTGAAATGATAGTCACCAACGTACTTATTTCTGAAGTCCTCAATCTCGACACTCATGCTATCTGAGGCCACAAGTTCATGATTGGCATAGGCCATCGCCTTAATAGAATGGATTCCGATTGGCAATGTCCAGTCATCATACCAGTAATAACAAGCATGACCATTTTCTTGATCACACCCAGATATTAAGAATGGCAACTGTACAGAAGAGTCATTGATCAATATTTGAACGCTCGAAATTCTTGAAAACTCATCATTCAAATCAACTGAAAAGCGTAGGGTATCATGATTAGGATAAATACTCGCCTCCTTGAGCATCTGAATAGTTATTGAAGTCTCCGGTTCAGTTAATGGATTCTCAATGATTGGAACGATCTCCAAAGAATCTGATTTCTCCTCACAGCTCAATGAACTTGAAAGAGCAATTACAATAAAGAGATGTGTGAATATTTGTTTCGGTTGATACCTCATAATAACAGAATTTGTTCTGAGCCAAATATTCAATGAAATACTGTCCAACTGAATTTAAAGCATACGTCTATTCTTTTACATGTCTCACAATTCACTTTCACATCTCTTTCACATTGAGGAATAATAACTTATCTCATAGCCTCTAATCAGTGATTTAATTCTAAATTAGGTTTCAACTCCAGTATGAATAACTCACTTTGCATTATGCAACACATTCACAAGTCTTATTTAGTAGTTCTTTTTCTCTGGCTTTCTTTTGTGCCAAATTCAATGGCGCAAGGAAAGTTTCTAGGAGTCCCATCCATTGAGTATTTTGGAGAACAAGACTATCATGCGCATATTTCAAATCACAAAATCGGGCAAGATTCACGAGGGCTAATTTTCGTTGCAAATAAAATTGGTATGCTAGTATACGATGGCAGCCAGTGGAAACTCCACTATGTTTCGTGGGGGGAGAGAGGCATCACTTCCCTGTTGACAGATGATTCTGGGAGGGTATATGCCAGTAGCCGATACATTGGCTATTATTTCCCTAATGTCAATGGTGATTATAAATTCCACTCCTTAAATCACTTATTGCCAGCAGATCATAGAGTCAGGAGTATTATTAAAACTATCCCATACAAGAATGGATATGTTTTTGTCAGTATCAATAGCCTGTATTTCTATGACGGAGAAACCATTGAGATAATGCCTACTGAAGTATTACCTCCCCAGAGCATGCAAGTCTACAATTGCGGAGGTGAACTCTATATGAATCCGGACGGAAAAGGATTAGCTGTATTAAACGGCAGAGATTGGAACCTATTGGACCAAGGTTCTAAACTGGCTCAAATGAATATTACAGGTCTATTAGAAAAGACAAGGGGTTCACTAATTGCTTTTACCGAAAACAATGGAATCTATCAGATCAAAAACAATGACGTAACCCCCTTTGCCGATGCATTGCTTGACGAATTCTCCAACTGGAAAATAAATGCAGTTACTAAACTTTCAGATGGCAATTATGCCGTAGGGACAAACAATAACGGATTGTGCATTCTAGATGCGAAGGGCGATCTAGTATACCATTTGGACAACACAAAAGGCCTAAATACCAGTAGTATACGAGATGTATTTGAAGATTCAGCTGGGAATATATGGCTGGCCAGAGAAAACGGGATTGTCAAAATAAGCTGGAGTTCAGCCCAAAGTTACTTGAGAGAAGAATTGAACCTCCCCGGAGTGGGTTATACGGCCATTGCCTTTGGTGATTATTTTTACTTTGGTACGAGCACGGGACTTTATCGTTCCAAAAAGCAATGGCCCATTGATAAAGTAGAAGCAATAGAAAATGTGCGGGGGCCTGTTTACTACTTACAAGATATTCAGGGTGATCTACTGGTGAGTGGTATCAATAATTCTTTTCAATTATATGATGGCAGATTTGTTCCAGTCTCAACTGACCATGACTGGATGCATTTTGCCTTCAAAGAAACTCGCGATCCTAATGTATTGATACGAGGTAGTCTGAGTGGGATTTATCGTGTTGAAAAGAAAAATGGTCGCTGGTCTGTGACGCACAAATATGAGGGCTTTCATGAATGGACAAAATTTCTGGAATTTGACAAAAATGGAAAATTATGGACTGCCACTTCTATCAAAGGGGTCTATTCCTTTACGTTTTCAGAAGATTATAGCACGGTTACCTCTATGAAATCTTACCCTCAAGGGGGTTCAGGTTTACCCAATACTTTCTCGCGTATTTTCAAACTGGAAGATCAACTGCTATTTACGAACACAGTAGGGGTCTTCAATTTCATCGAGGATGAAGAGCGATTTCAAATATCGCCCGATTGGCAAAAAGCATTTGAAGATAAAATTGACACTTCGAAGAATGATATCTATGAGATTGTTGCTGGTGAATTTGGTAGCACGTATTACTCAGCTGCAAGATCAAACGGTCGTTTGATTAAAAATATTGGTGGAAGCTACTCCAGAGAATCTTATATGATTGATGGGTTTAAGCATCATTGGGAAGGAAGGCTATCAGTCTTGGATCAGAACAATATTTTGTATGCCCAATCAGAAGGTTTTATTCACTTCAACAGAGACGCTTATCAAAACCCCACACAGTTTCCTGAATTGCTCATTAGGTATGTGAAACTTCCAAATTCAGACTCCCTTCTTTTTGGAGGTAATTTTTTAGATGGTCTCACAGTAGTCACCGATCAACCTGAAGATCAGGTGCCAATGCTTGATTTTGGAAACAACTCCTTGATTATTGGCTATTCAGCTATAGCGTACAATCAAAACCAAACAACTTATAGATATCAGCTGGATGGATTTGATAAAAAATGGTCTGAGTGGACTACTAAAACAGAGAAGGAATACACCTATATCCCAGAAGGAAAGTACACTTTTAGGGTGCAGACAAGAAACGCAATTGATGAATTGTCACCTGTTGAAACTTTTGCGTTTGAAATTCTACCCCCTTGGTACAAAACTAATATAGCATACACGATCTATGGCCTTGGAGTAATTGGACTAATGATTTTGATCATTCTTGGAAACCGAAAAAAATATCAACAGGAAATCGGCGAACTCAAAAAACTCAATGTAGAAACAGAAATTCAACACAAAAAAAAGCAGCTGGCCACTACAACCATGCACTTAGTAGAAAAGACTGAATTTATCCATTCTGTGAAAACAAAACTGAGTGAAGTGCTCGATACCAAAAAAGAAAAAGATGTTCACCTAGGAATCAGAAGGGTTATTAAAGCGATCGAACGAAATGCTTCTGACGACAATCATTGGGAAAGCTTTGAAGTGCATTTTGATGAAGTTCATCGCGGATTTCTGATGAGGTTGCGAAGTGAGTTCCCAACGATCACCCCACAGGAGATTAAGCTTAGTGCTTATTTGAGAATGAACATGACCACCAAGGAAATGGCCAATTTGCTCAAAGTTTCAGTTCGAGGAGTGGAAATGGCTCGATTCCGCTTACGCAGAAGACTGAACCTTCTGAAAGAAGATAACCTTGTTAGCTTTATGATGAATTTTTAAAGCAATTAAATGAAACCAACTTTAAGTGTTGTACTGTTGTTTTTTGGATTCATGACCTATGGATTTCAGGATATTACGATTTCTGGAACTATCTCAGATCACGAAGGAGAGCCAGTCATAGGAGCTACTATTATAGTAACTGGAACAAGAAAAGGGGTTACTTCAAATAAGAATGGAAAATTCCAAATGTCCATTCCTCGAGGTACCGAATCTCTTACCATATCGTCTGTTGGATTTGAAACACTTGTGGTTCTTGTAGGCTCAGAAACTACACTGAATCTCACCCTGGCTGAATCTACTAATCAATTAGATGAAGTGGTCATCACTGGTGAACTGGCCATCACAGGATACGGTCAAGAGCAAAGCAAAGACTTAGTCTCAACAACCGTTGCATCTATAAAGAGCACCAACCTCCTTCAGGATCGGCCGGTACCGAGCCTAGAGGGAGCCTTACAAGGAATGGATCCTTCGCTCATTGTGATGCAGCAATCCGGCTCACCTGGATCGCCAATGACCGTGCGATTGCGCGGTGTAGCTACGGCAGGTGAAGCCGCACCTTTATTCCTCTACAATGGGTTTCCGGTTCAAGATCTCAGCATGTTAAACCCAAATGATTTTCAATCGGTTGACATTTTTAAGGATGCTGCATCTGCTGCCATTTATGGGGCAAGAGGAGGAAATGGTGTTTTGAATTTCACAAGCAAAGAGGGACAAACCGAAAAAAGGATACAGGGAAATATCCTAGCCTATGCCGGTACTCAAAGCTTAGTTTCTGTAGGTGACTATATGAATGGTAGGGAATATGCCCAATACTATAATGACACCTATGCCTGGCAAGAGCGTCATCGTTCTTTAAAGGGCCTTACGGCTCGGCCTCCATTTACACAAGAAGAAATGGCCCTATTGCCAAACACGACTTGGATTCGAGAAATCTCAAATGACGCACCCATTCGTGAATTTCATATAGGACTGTCTGGCGGAAAAAATAAAACGTCCTATTACCTGGGAGCTGGCAATCTATATCAAGGAGGAATAATTGGAAATACAGACTTTAACCGAAAGACCATTAACCTCAAGGTGAAGACAGAACTGGGCAAGTTGAAAATATCAATAAATGGACTCCACACGAACACTGAGCAACGTTGGATAAACTCCAACCTTATGGGTGCTGCATCATCAATGCCAGGAATTTTTCCGGTATACAATGAAGAAGGAGAACCTTATAACACCTTTGATCCAGCGCACGCCAATGTCAATGGAGTGAATGTTTTTTCAATCTCTTTCAATAATCCAATCGTTGGATTAACCCATTCAACAAGTTTGAACACAAATAATTCTTCTTTTGGGAATGCGTTGTTGAGCTATGAATTAAGCCCTGGCTTAACAGTCAGTACGTCATTTGGTACGCTTAGTCGTGAATTAGGCCAGAAATCATTTTCGGAACGGTATGATTATCCTAGTGGCACTTTCTCTTCTGATGTCAATTCGCTCCATGAGCAATCCGTGCAGGAAAGAAACTGGCAATGGGAAGGATACCTGCGACAAGAAAAATCTTTTGGCGATCACCACTTAGATGCGATAGTGGGAACAAGTTTTTTAAAGGATGAATCCTGGTTTGAAGGCCGTCATGGAACGGATTTTTTAGCCAATACTTTTTCTGAGGTATCCTTTCAGAATCAAGCAGACTCAGGAAACTTGATTGTATTGCTTCCGTGGCAGGTACGAAACACGCTCATGTCATATTACGGCAGATTAAACTATCATTTCAAAAAGAAATACCTATTTGGCATTACACTTAGAGCAGATGGTTCATCAAAATTTGGTCCAGACAATAGGTGGGGAAGGTTCCCTTCTGTGAATGCCGGGTGGGTGCTATCGGAAGAATCATTCTTTAAAATTCCAGCGGTTAGTTTATTCAAAATCAGAGGCAGTTGGGGTGTCAATGGCAATGACCGGATTCAACCCTATCAATGGGCAGACAGATATCAAATATTTGGAATCATTGGTTCTGAAATCCCTCGGAAGCTTGACTTTAACCCTAAGGTTAAATGGGAGGAAATTGCTCAATTCAACCTGGGGGTCGATTTGGGGTTGTTTGAATACAAACTTGGTATAGGGGCAGACTTTTACCACAAAAAAACCAAAGACATGTTGATTGCCTACGAGAACCCTGCGTTTACAGGCTTGCCTCAGCCAATTAGGAATGCAGCCACTGTAAGCAACAAGGGAATTGAAGTCTCTGTAATTTATCGCGACCACATCGGCGATTTCAATTTTGATATAAGTGGAAACGTTGGTTTTGTGAATAATGAAGTAACTCGTTTAAATGGAGGTGTACCATTCACAGGAGCTAGCAGCTTTGTTTTTGATGGAAACCCGGATTTAACCATAGCAGATGTGGGCACCCCGATAGCCAGTTTTTACGGATATGAATTGGACAGCCTAGATGCAATAGGCAATCCGGTCTACAAGGATCTAAGTGGGCCTGAAGGTGTGCCTGATGGGTTAATTGAACTGGAGTACGATCGGAAAATAATTGGAAAAGCCTATCCTGATGTAGCTTTTGGTTTTCGTTTGAACATGGATTTCAAAGGATTTGATATGAATCTTTTTACGTCAGGTTACCTGGGTAATGATGTTGTGAACGCTTCGGTAGCCTATCACGTGGCAAGTACCAATAGGCCAAAACGGGTCCTTAACGCCTGGTCAACGGATAACCATGAAAGCAATATCATGCGGCCTTCTTTGAATCAGGTGGTGAATGATGAATATTCGGACTATTACATTGAGGATGGTAGTTTTCTCAAACTCAGAACTATCTCGGTAGGATATACCTTGAAGACAGAATTTACCCAGAAAATAAGGCTGTCAAAGGTTAGGGTTTACCTGAGTGGGAACAACTTGCTGACGCTGACCAACTATTCTGGTTATGATCCGGAAATTGGGTCAAATTTCGATCCTCGTAATGTAGGAATAGATCAAGGGTTTTATCCTCAAGCCAAGTCAATTATCGGAGGAATCCAAATCTCATTTTAAAATTTGATTTCATGAAAAATATGCTTCGAACATTCGCTCTTGGATTAATGCTCTTTTCTTGTGGAGAAAATTTTCTAGACGAACAACCTATTACTGACGTATTGACTAAAGACTTTATCGCGGATGCCGATAATATAAGATCCATCATGGCTGGAGCATATCAACCAATGCGATGGGAATTTTATGGTATCTATGGAAACAGTTATTGTATGCCCTTTCTGTACACAGACGTTCGTTCAGATGATGTGGTAGTGGAAAACAAACAAAATGGTCCACAATTTCATGGTTTCGAAGATTTTTCTCTTAAAACATCTGATGTTGGTGTTCATTTAATCTGGCTAAAGTTCTTTACAGGAGTGGCAACTTCCAATGAAATCATCCAGGGATTGGTGCAAGTGAATGAAGGTTTATTAGATGAAGGTGAAAAGGAACTGTTACTAGCAGAAGCTAGGTTTCTAAGAGCATTTTACTATTTCGAATTGGTGAAGAATTTTGGAGATGTTCCTCTATTTGGGGATATACCAGCTG
>CAYGTD010000082.1:0-12581 GCA_964352725.1 uncultured Roseivirgaceae bacterium | reverse complement strand
GTACCTTCGGTTCCAGTGAAACCTTGAACAATAATTTTAGAATCTTTATTTACAAGAACACTCATTTCTATTAGATTTTGCGCAAAAATAGTTGATTAAATTTCACAGTCAATTACTTAAGCAAATACTGATCAATAAATTCTCTAACACAGCCCTCACCGCCTCTATTGGTCAAAATAACATCTGCTATTTTTTTTATGGAATCAACTGCATCTGAAGGACAAGCTGAAATGCCAACTTCCTGCATAATTTCCATATCATTGACATCATCCCCAATGAAAGCCACTTGACCTTTTTTAAGGTTCAATTTATAAATCCATCTTCTCAATATTTCAAGTTTGGGCTCTTGGCCAATGTAAACATATCTCAGCCCAAACGTTTTAGCTCTACTTTCTATCATTGGAGCAATATGGCTATGGCTAATTATTCCAACTTCGATTCCTGCTTTCATCAGCATCTTAATACCTAATCCGTCTTTAGCATTGAATCTTTTGAATTGGGATCCATCTTCTAACACATAAATACCTCCATCGGTCATAGTACCATCTACATCTAGTAGCAAAAGCTTAATCCTCTTTTGCATTTTGATCACACCAAATTTCTCCCTACTGCTGTGGCTATAGGTTTTAGTGATTTGTACAATTCTTTAAACTCTGAGAAATTCAGCTGCTGAGCTGCGTCAGATTTGGCTATCTCAGGAGTAGGATGTGTTTCTATCAATATGCCCTCTACGCCCATCGCCATACATGCTCTGGTTAAATCAGGAACTCCATATCTATATCCCATGGCATGACTTGGATCTACCATCACCGGAAGATTGGTATGCTCCTTGAGAAAGGCAACTCCACATAAATCGAGTGTAAATCGTGTCTTATCTTCAAATGTTCTGATACCACGTTCGCACAGAATTACTTTATCATTTCCTCCAGAAAGAATAAATTCTGCTCCTTGCACAAATTCCTGAAGCGTTGTTCCAAAACCTCTTTTTAACAATATGGGCTTATTCACCTTTCCACATTTAGCCAAAATTCCATGATCATACATTGATTTAGCTCCAATCTGAATGATGTCAGCATAATCAATTACCATATCTACATGAGAAAAGTCTTTAACCTCCGTAATGATATTAAAGCCATATTTTTCCCGAGCCTTTGCAAGGATTTTTAATCCTTCTTCTCCCATACCCTGAAAAGTATAAGGTGAAGTTCTCGGCTTAAAACAGCCCCCTCTCAGTGTCTTTATTCCCAGTTCATGCAGCATGATTCCTGCTTGATCAATCTGCTCCCATGACTCTACACTGCAAGGACCTGCTATCATCATGGTGTCTATTGAATTTCCTCCCAAAGTAGTTTCACCAATAGTAACTGAACGTTTATCCTTCTGATATTCTTTGCTTGACAACTGCATATCTGAAGATGTGATAAAAAATGTTTCTGTTTCTTCCTCAAGACTTTCTGGTAGTTCCTGGAATCGAGAAGGTGCGATCAAAATGAATGAAGATTCTCTCTTTAGGAGAACAAATGAATGCTTTTGTGATAGAAAGAGAGCTTTTTCTTCGTCTACATTTGATTTTAAATGAATAATCATAGGTTTAGCAGATTTGGTGATTGAATATGGTTAGGTGTGTTGAATCATTTAACAAAATATATTTCAACACATCGCTTCACAAAGATAGCACTGACTCTTCATATTCCTTCCCCAATAGAATTGGTGGTTTTATTGAAAATACTCAATCTTTTTTTTGGTTTAAATAATTGATATGGCACGCTTTTAGTATATCACTCTGAGTACTAGTATTATTTAAATGTTAATCTTTCGATGAGTTATATGAGTGAATCGTTAAACAACGTTAATCTTTAAAACTCATAAGATTGAATTTCGTTAGAGAATTTTGTGTACTCAATATAGTTAGGTAAATAATCCCTCTTCATACTTACTAATATTGATATTTAAAGGAAGCTGTTGCTTCCTTTTTTTTATGCATTTTTAGAAAAAATTCATCAGCTAATCTTAAGTTCTTAGTAGTTTGGCTTCAAAATAATTCTGATGATTTCCACGCTTAGAAATTTTCTAGGAACACAAGTTGATAATAGCTCTCTGGTGCTATTTAGAATGCTTTTTGGCTTTCTAGCTGCTGCTGAAACAATTGGAGCCATTTTCACAGGCTGGGTGGATCGTACGCTTATTCAACCTAAAATGACCTTCACTTTTATTGGTTTTGAATGGATTCAACCTCTAGAAGGAAATGGAATGATCTACTATTTCATTATCATGGGGATAACAGCTTTGATGATCATGTTAGGATTGTTTTATCGCTTTTCTACGAGCTTATTCTTCATTATGTGGACTACAGTCTATTTAATGCAGAAAACAGAATACAACAATCACTATTATTTATTAGTCCTGCTTAGTGCTGCAATGATTATCATGCCTGCTAACAAAAGTCAATCATTGGATGTGAAGTTTGGTTTTACAAAGCCATCTGATACTTGTTCCAAAGCATTCATTTGGTTTTTTATCATTCAAGTGATGATCGTCTATGTTTCGGCAAGTTTGAATAAAGTACATGGCGATTGGCTTGATGCTAAACCTTTAGGGATTTGGTTTCAGTACAAAGCCAACTACTGGCTTATCGGACCATTATTAGTTAAAGAGTGGTTCCAATATACTATTGCATGGGGAGGAGTTCTATATGATGGACTAATTGTGTTTTTACTGCTTTACAAACCCACAAGAAAACTTGGGTTTGGACTTTCTATCTTTTTCAATCTATTCAATTCTGCCGTTTTTCAAATTGGCATTTTCCCATTTTTGATGATTGCATTTACGGCATTCTTCTTCCCACCGGAAACAATTAGAAATATTTTCTTCAAAAGAAAATCAAGAGTAATTGAATCTCCTCAAACGCTCTCTAAAAATTGGACTGTAGCTTTCTGTTTCTATTTTATCATACAGATAGCATTGCCTCTTAGGCATCATTTATTTACCGGAGATGTACATTTTACTGAAGAAGGTCATAGAATGGCTTGGCAAATGATGCTTAGAGCAAAATCTTCAAAAGTCAAGATTGAGATAGAAGATGAAAGTGGGGTTAGATCAAAGGTAAATCTGAGAGACTATCTCACTCCTAGCCAAAGAAGTAGCATGGGGGGACAGCCAGACATGATATGGCAATTTGCTCAATACTTAAAAACTAAAGAAGGAGAAAAAGGAAATAAGATTGCTGTTTATGTAGATGCAGAAGTCTCTTTAAATGGAAATCCATATTACCCCTTGGTTGATCCTAATGTAAACTTAGCAGCCATCCCGTGGGATCGCTGGAAACATTCTGATTGGATTTTAATCAATAAAGATTAAGCTATGATTGACTTAAGAAGTGATACAATTACCAAACCTACCAAAGAAATGCTGGATGCGATGATGGACGCTGAAGTAGGTGATGATGTTTTCGGTGATGATCCAACAGTAAATACTCTTCAAAATAAGATTTCTGAGCTCTTTGGAATGGAGGATGCTATCTACTGTCCTTCCGGCACTATGACAAATCAGATTGCAATGCGCGTTCATACGCGACCTCAAGATGAGGTGATTTGTCATAAGTACTCACATGTATATTTATACGAAGGAGGCGGAATGATGTATAATTCCATGCTCTCCCCAAAGCTCTTGGAGGGAGATAGAGGTAGAATTACTGCAGAGCAATTAACCGAGAGTATTAATCCAGACGACATCCATTTCCCAAAATCAAAATTGGTGGTCCTAGAAAATTCCATGAATAAAGGTGGCGGGAGTATTTATGACCTAGAGGAGATTAAAAAAATTAAGCAAGTATGCTTAGAACATGGATTGAAACTACACCTCGATGGCGCTAGACTTTTTAATGCTTTGGTAGAAACTGGTGAAGACCCGAAAGAATACGGGAAACTTTTCGATTCTATCTCTATTTGCTTTTCAAAAGGATTAGGTGCTCCGATTGGTTCTGTTTTACTAGGAACGAAACAAGATATAACGGAAGCTATCAGAGTTAGGAAAGTTTTTGGGGGAGGGATGCGGCAAGCTGGCTATATAGCCGCAGCTTGTATCTATGCTCTTGACAATAATATTGAACGACTAAAAAAGGATCACGAGCGAGCAAGAGAAATAGGTAAGCTGCTATCTCGACTTTCATTTATTGAGGAGATAATGCCAGTAGAAACAAATATTGTAATTGCTAAGCTTTCTTCAGGTCGTACTGAAAAATGGTTTCTTAACGAATTAGAAAAGAATAATATAAAAGCTGTAGCCTTTGGTAAGGAGCTAGTTAGGTTCGTTACCCATTTAGATTTCCATGATGGAGATTTAGAAAAGTTTGAGAAAGCAATTTCTAGAATTAAGTAAGATTTGAATTTCCCTACTCTTCTAAGTATTTGAAAACTAAAGACTCAACCTTCTCCTCAAGTTCTTTTAGCTTCTTTGGAGCGCCGTAATAATCCATAATCTTCAATTCATCTTCTCCACTCTTGTATGAAATATAAGTAGTTGAACCATCAGAAATATTCTTAGAATACTCTTTCTCCAAATTGAAAAAATCAATTTCTTCGAAAGAAGATACAAGATTATCAAAGTCGGAATTAGAAAGTTGAAATTCTATATCTCCTTCTTTGGGAACGTTTTTCACGCCGAAAAAATCTACTTTCCCATTCGAATAAATTCTGAGTTCATACACTGGACATAGTCCCATGCACTCGAGTCTTTGTTGAGTAATTATGACCTCTGCAGGTTCTTGAGATTGTGCCTTTTTGGAGCTTGCACACCCAGAAAGCAAGAAAACAACTAGGAATGCAAAAGATTGCATTCCTAGTTGATGAATTGACTTGTTACTTAGCATTAATGAGAATTTTGAATGACTTAGAAAATTCTTTGGTTGTCATTTTCAATACATAAGTTCCGTTTGCAAAACTTGACAAATCGAACTCAAATAAATCATTTTCATTTGAATTTAACAATCTCTTACTAATCAACGTTTTCCCATTCAAGTCCATAACTGAAACATTAAACTTAGCGATTGCTTGATTAGAGATTGAAAAACTTAGTTTACCATCCGAAACTGGATTCGGATAAATCACTACCTCTCCAAACATTGAATCAGAAATTGAAAGTGGTCTGCTAGTGGTAATAGATATAGTATTTGAGTTTTCCGAGAAACCTTCATTATTAAAGGCTTTTACTCTGTATTTATATTCAGTCTCTTGATCAAGATTACTAACATCTATCGAAGTAGAATAAATATTTTGCCCATTAAACTGCGGTAAAACCGTAGTGAAATTGTCATCAGAAACCTCTATTTGATAGAATAATGATCCATTAGAAGCATTCCAATTTGCAGTAAAATTGAAAGGCTCAATATCTGTAGCATTAACAGCAATTGGAGCATCTAAAGAAATAGCTTCATTCGGTAATGTTATCTCAATCGAATTAGAATTATCGGTAGTTACACCATTTCTATTGACAGCTCTGACTCGATATTGATAGGTGTCACCACTAGATAATCTATCAATAAGTAGAGAATTTCCATTTACTCTTCTTGCCTCATACCCAGATAAGAAACTTGTGAAATTATCTTGTGAAATATCAAGTTCATAGGTCAACACATTTGAGCCAGCTTCCCATTTTGCTTTGAAACCATAAGATGTAATTTCATCTGGTGCAACCGCTACAGGGGCATTGCTTAATGTCGTTACCCTTATTGGATTAGAAAACGAAGAATTACCCACTACTGATATGGCTCTTAGTCGATAAATATAAGTTGTGTTTGCACTAAGTCCAGTAATAGATATTGAAGATCCAGTAACTAACTGGCTTTCAAAACCAGTAACAAATGTATTAAACCCATCTTTTGAAACTTCAATTAAGTAATCTGTTACCTGATCAACAAAATTCCAATTTGCTTCAAAGGAATTGCTGGTAATAGATGTTCCTGATAATGCCCTTGGAGCATTCGGAAGAGTAGTGACTGTAATTACATTAGAATTAATTGATTTTCCTCCTGAATTGATGGCTCTAACACGGACAGAATAAGCAGTAATATCATCAAGTCCCTCTACAGCTATTTGATTTTCAGCTACACTTAATCCTTCAAAACCAGATGCAAATGTGATGAAGCCATCGGAGGAAATATCTATTTCATAGTCTCTTATATTCTGTACTTGAGACCATCCAATTCTAAATCCAGATGCTGTTGTATCAAGCGCACTATTTAAGATTGGTGCCGATATTAAGGTAGAAGCTGCTATTATATTAGAAGCTTCTGAAATGCCTCCTGATTCATTTTTTGCAATGACCTTGTATTGGTAAGCCGAATTAGCATTAAGACCACTAATAACCGCAGAATTGGTTAAAACTTCTAAACCATTATAGTTTCCTAAAACTGTTTGAAAATCATTGCTAGACACAGATATTTCATATGCTGTTGCGCCATCTACAGCAGACCAATTAGCAATAAAAGAATTGCTAGTAGCACCTGAAGCATTATTTGCAGTAGGTGCATCTAAAATTGCCTCCACAATTTTCAAATTAAATGAGCAAGTAGTTTCGTTTCCAAAGAAGTCAACTATGCTATACGTTTCTGTATTATCTCCAATTGAGAATTCTTGACCGCTACCCAGACCGGCAATTAACTCCAATTCAGGGTTTGTATTTCCAACTCCATTTAAAAACATCACAAATTGGGAGTCGTCAAAACCACCACCAACAAATCTTACATCTAAGGGCTCATTTATCCCACATACTGGACCAGCAATAAAACTATTTCCTCCAGTTACATTTGGATTAGCTCCAGGGAAAGTGATATCACTACCTACTTCTGTGAATACTTCTAAAACAGCCGTTTGACCAGCGGGAATTACTGCTAATAATGGAACATTAACTAGTTGATTACCATCTTCTGCGTTTACCGAAAAAGTGGAAGATCCTAACAATGTTAAGTTAGCATAGATGAAGTCATCTGTGTTATTAACATCCAAATTTTGACCATCGAATGCATAAATATTGGCCTTTGCTTCAAATGATCCTGAAGTAGCAACTACTTGAAATCCAACGTCAACACTTTGAAGATTAAAGTCAGTAGCGATATTAAAATCCTTCACTAAGTCAAAAGCTCGGAAAAAAGAGTTTGGTCCTGCTGGACATGCCACACCACTAACGCCATCCACAATTCTATTGACTTGATACGTGACTGTAGTTGGGAATCCGAAATTGTCAGTTACAGATGGTACTTGATAATCAACAACGGCAGAGGTTGAGCCTGCTGGTATAGCAACCAAAATTTCGTCAGGGCAATCAATTACTGGACTTTCATTGTCTTCTACTGTAATCTCAGAACTGCATACCGCAAATCTGCCTTCAGATTCTACAAGGAAATTAACCTTAGTAGTGCCAATTGAAAACTGGCCATTTGCTTCTGAATTATTTGTAAAGTCATTGTAAAAAATCGGAGAAACTCCACCTGTAACATTTGGGTTAGATAAGCTAGTGGCTGTGAAAGAGACACCTGCATCCGCAGATAATGTCTGGTTTCCAGTACACTCCAATGTAAAATTCACATTGTTCTCATCAAAAATATTGACATTGTCTATTGCAATTCCTTCTCCTTGGGTATCTCCATCAGAGACAAATAGAAATCTAAAAAGAACAAAACTTTCCCCGGATAAAGAAGACATCTGATTAAATGTTTTCAAGTATTGATTAGAGCTGCCTGACCATCCATCACTAGATGATTCTAATCCCAAATCCAATCCAGATTCATTGTACCAATTCATTATGTCATTCAGTCTCCCAACAGTCTCCCAAGTGTTACCATTGTTTACCGAAGATTGTAAAACAACTCCATCTGTGGCAGTTTCTGTTTCATACCAAATCTCAAATGAAATAGCAGGGTTGGTAACTGATGAGAAATTAAAACCTGGGCTTAAGAGCATAGATTCTTCATTCGCTGCATATTCTCCACTACCATTTGTGACGAAAGCAAAAGAGCCATCTGAAGCAGCATTTATAATAGAATTTGCGGGCGAAACTCTTTGCCAAGAAGCATTTTGACCCACGGTAGACCAGGAATGATCTGTGGTTTCAAAACTCTCGTTATAAGGGAAAGACGCAATAGTAAGAAAACTAGAAACTGAAACTGAAAATTGATCATTACTTACGTTAGCATCATTTTCTAGTTCGGTTTGAGCAGAGATTTCATATCCTTTAGCAGTTGAGAAATCGGCTGTTTGTACAAAACTGAATAAAACTGTCTCGTTAGGTTGAATTGTCGCTGCATAAGTTTCTGTCACCTTAGCATTATCATCAATTTGGTACGATAAGTCGAAGTTTGATTGTGGATCAGTTCCAAAGTTCTTAATCTCAACAGAAATAGTTTCCGCAGTAGAAAGCGCGCCACTTTCTGGATTAGTTATTGCTACGATACCAATGTCGTTTGTTTCTAGTGAACTTGTATTGATCTCAATATTATCGAAAGTAAAACCTTCATTATTAGAAGCTTGATCAGAAGAGAATATGACTCTTAAAATAACACTTGATTGATCTCCAGCACCCTCTACAACATGAGATGCTCTAACATATCCGTTGCTACCACTTGATCCACTTCCAGTCCAACCATCGCCATCATTGACGCTTGCAGTCAAAGCATCAATACCATCATTTCCTTCAGATCCATTTGCTGGAGCAGTTTTATCATCACCATCGTTGTACCAATTTGTCTCATCACCTAGCTCTCCTACGGTTGTCCAAGTAGTTCCATTATCGATTGAAAACTGTAAAGCTGCGCCATCCCAACCAGTCTCGATATCATACGAGATATCAAAAGCGAATAAAGGATCTTGAAGTCCACTAAAATTAAATGCTGGACTCAACACTGAAGCAGTAGCCGCATCTGGGTAATTTCCTGATAGTCGTGTAACCCAAGCATTATTTCCGTCAGAGGCCATATTTAAAATGCTTCCTGATGGATTTCCAAGCTCCCAAACACCTCCGTCACCATCCAATGTCCAGCCACCATTTCCGTTTTCAAAGCTCTCGCTGTAAGGGAAATCCGATACTGGCAACAAATTATTCACATCCTTAAAAGTGGAATTATTTGCCTCATATTCATCGATAAAATAATTTACGGAAGCTACAATTTGATAAGATTGTCCACTTTCTGAGAGGTCAGCACCTGTTGAGAAAGTAAATGATTCTTCTTGACCTGGATCAAGAGGTCCTGCAAAAATTTCTGTTATTGGACTTCCTGAATTAATGGTGTAACTCACTTCTATATTAGAAACCGATTCAATACCCAAATTTCCAACTACGATAGTCACTAATTCGTTTTCGGTCAATCCTTGGGCTGAACTTGGACTAGTGATAGTTGCAATACCCAAATCAAATTCAGATTTTGGTGCTAATTCCCAACCCATATCTCTCAATATACCTCTGGTAATATCACCAATGTCATGAACAGCTTCACCTCTATTATTAAAAGGGGTCATTAAAGAATTTGCTGTACCAGGAGGGAATGTATCTTCATCCCAATGAGAAATACTTGATCCACCATTAAATGGGTTTGGTGCATATATTTTTGCCCTGCCTCCATTTAAAGCTGCATTTGTATTGAAGCTATTAATGAATAGATCATTACTTGTCATGGCTGCAATTTGCTCAGAGCTTCCTCTACCAAGATTTACGGTGGAGGTACCGTCACCAGATTCAATGAAAGTATCCCAAGCTCTTGGTATGGTGCTCAAACCGCTAGTTGATCCTGTACCAGATATACCTATTCCATGACCAATCTCGTGGAAAGCAATTGTTACAAAATCCGTTCTTAAGCCAGGTTTTAGATCAAGTCCAAAATAAAAATTAAAATCGCTACTATATGTCTGAAAAAGATCTGACTGTCCTGGTATTAGGTCTACTCCTGCTATCGCGTTTGCTAAGGATGTATTGTAAGATACAGTTGGATCCGGAGCATTAGGCACATTGCTTACAGCTGGAGAGCCATTTTGAGCGATTACACTACTCCCTAATGATGCAAAGTCTGCTTCAATGACAATTGGTACAGATGAAACTAATTCCATTTCCCACATGTCGGCTGCAAATCTAAAAGCAGCTCTTGCTTGTGCATTTGCTTCAAATGCCTCAGTAAAATTAATTACGATTTCAGATGTGGCTAGACTGTTTTGAAAAGCTCTTGCTTTCTCTGAATCAATTTTTTGTAGCTCTAATAATTTCTGAAATCTTGGATTGCTATTAATTACTCTCGAATTATTGACCTCATTTAAGACATAGCATGTATCATAATTCATTTGTGTGAACACTGCCCCTTTTATAGGGTTAGGGGTAAGTGATTGACCGAATGTCGCAAGTGCTAGAATTACGAATCCAAAAAATCCAAAGTATCTTTTTTTCATAGTTTTATAGTTCTTCTCTAATAAAGTTCAAAAATAAGCTATTTGTTTTACCATAGACAATTCAAGATACAATGTCACCTATTTTAAAATGACCCTAATTTTACGTCTTTGGCTTCTTTGTCACCAACCAAACACCTCCAAAAACAAAAGCCGAAGCGACTAAATGCTTCCATAAAAACACTTCTCCAAAAAATAAGATTGCAGTTATAGTGGCAAAAACAGGTTGGATATAAATGAACGCACCTACAACAGATGGATTCACTCTTACTAACGTCCACGCATTGAGGAAATAAACAACTACAGTAACCATAACAATGGCATAAGCAGCTCCAAGCCACACTTTAGTTGGAATTATACTAAAGTCAACTTGAGTAGCTTCTCTTATACCTACAGGAAAAACGAAAATGATTCCAATAGTAAATATCCAAGTAACAACAGTCATTGGTTTATACTTTCTCATTAGTGGCTTTACCAAAACAAGATATAATGCATAGCTGGTACCATTTAAAAGCACTAAAATATCTCCTTTCCAATCTCCAGTAGTGTTGATAAAATTTGGTTTGTATAGAATAATGACAGCTCCAGTTAGCCCAACAATAACTCCAATAATTTTATTCTTTGTGATCTTTTCCTTCAGAATGATAGATGCCCAAATCAATACTAATATTGGTGTGAGCGTCATAATTATAGATCCATTTATAGCTGAGGTGAGGCTAATCCCTTTATAGAATAAAAGCTGATTGACTGCCACACCTGCCAATGAGCATATCACTAATTTGATACCATCAACTTTCCAATTGATTTTTTCTTGATTGAAAAAGTAAAAAAGCCAAAAAATAAAAGATGCTATTGTTACTCTGAAAACGATAAAGCCAAATGGGCCTATGTATTCAGGAACTATGATTTTGAGTACACTATAATTGATCCCATAGAAAAGACTCACAGCTGTGAGTGCAGCGTACACTTTAAAATTGTTCCAATTCACATGGCAAATGTATGCTCAGAGCGTGTTGAGATTTCTTAATTTTAAAATATGTTTCAAGACACTTCCCCTTTAGCAGAGAGAATGCGGCCTTCTAAATTGTCAGACTTAGTCGGGCAAGAACACCTTGTTGGTGAAAAAGGAGTTTTGACAAGATCCATTGCCATAGGTCAAATTCCATCTATGATACTTTGGGGACCTCCCGGAACTGGCAAAACAACCATAGCTAATATCATCGCCAATGAAATAAAGATGCCCTTTCACACTTTAAGTGCGATAAGTGCGGGAGTAAAAGATGTCCGTGAGGTGATCCAAAAAGCAGGAGGAGGACGAAAATCCATTTTGTTTATTGATGAGATTCATCGATTCAATAAAGCACAACAAGATGCTTTGCTTGGAGCAGTAGAAAAAGGAACAATTGCTCTAATAGGGGCAACCACAGAGAATCCAAGCTTTGAAGTTAATTCCGCATTGATCTCCAGAGCACAGGTCTATACCCTAAATGCGTTGACAAAAGAAAACTTGTTGACAATAGTAGAACATGCTTTAGCTGAAGATCATGAGCTAAAAAAGGTGGAGGTTGAACTGAAAGAAACAGAAGCTCTTTTTAATCTTTCAGGTGGAGATGCGCGCAAGTTGCTCAACCTGTTAGAATTAGTTATCAATAGTGACGAAGGAAAAAAGAAAATCATTACCAATGAAAAAGTGATCACAGCTGCCCAACGAAAAACTGTTCTTTATGATAAAAAAGGGGAAATGCATTATGATGTTATTTCAGCCTTCATTAAATCGATAAGAGGAAGCGATCCCAATGCAGCAGTATATTATCTAGCACGAATGATTGAAGGTGGAGAAGATGTGAAATTCATTGCTAGACGGTTAGTTATTCTAGCATCGGAGGATATAGGAAACGCAAATCCTACTGCACTTGTCTTGGCTACTAATGCCTTTCAAGCTGTGAATCTGATTGGTTACCCTGAAGCGAGAATTATACTCTCTCAATGCGTGAGCTACCTAGCTTCCTCTCCAAAAAGCAATGCTTCTTACATGGCAATCGGTCAAGCTCAATCTCTTGTGCAAAAGACGGGTGATCTATCCGTTCCAATGGCATTGAGAAATTCTCCTTCCAAACTCATGAAAGATCAGGGGTATGGAAAAGGCTATCAATATGCACA
>CAYGTD010000081.1:10295-12606 GCA_964352725.1 uncultured Roseivirgaceae bacterium | reverse complement strand
ACACGATTCTTATCTTTCTGTATTTCAGTAACATATACAGGATAACCTAAAGCTATTCCCAATCCTTTTCTCTGACCAACTGTATAGAATGGATACCCTTCATGAGTTCCGACGACACTGCCATCTTCCATCACAAATTCTCCCCCAGCTACTTCTGCTTCTAGTCCATCGACTCTTCTTCTTAGAAACCCACGATAGTCATTATCTGGAACGAAACATATTTCGTAGGACTCTGACTTAGACACCAACTCATAAAATTGTCGCTCACGAGCCATGTCATAAATCTCTGATTTCTTCAAATGACCCAATGGGTATTTGGTTCGGGCTAAGCTTTCTTGTGAAATACCCCATAATGCATACGATTGATCTTTGTATCCGTCTGCTCCTCTGGAAACGATGTGACGGTCATTCTCAGTTCTAATCTTTGCATAATGACCTGTTGCAATAAACTCACAATCAAGACTATCAGCCCTTCTTAGAAGTGCATCCCATTTGATATGAGTGTTACACATAACACATGGATTTGGGGTTCGGCCCTCTAAGTATTCACCCGTGAAATAATCAATGACTTGATCTCCAAATTCCTTTCTGATATCGATAATGTAATGTGGGAATCCGAGGTTGACAGCAATGTTTCTTGCGTCACTTATAGAGTCTAGACTGCAACAGCCTGTTTCTTTCTTACTTCCTCCAGAGGTTTGATAGTCCCACGTTTTCATGGTCATGCCTATCACTTCGTATCCTTCTTCGTGTAGCATCACTGCAGCTAGTGAGCTATCAATACCGCCACTCATAGCGACTAAAATTCGTCCTTTTTTACTCATTTGATATGTATTTCGCCGGGTTCACAGCCACGGTTGGTACTAACTATTCTTGCAAAGTTAATTAGTTGGTCGGTTATTGAAGAATAAATGGAACGGTGAATTGGAGAATTACTAAAAAGCAATTTTCACTCCTTGTTCACTTGTCTCTTTTTCTGGTAGAATCTCACAGTTATCCCATATTCCTGAGCTGAGTGTATTTGCATAAGAGATAGGTAATTGATTCTCTTTCATTAGTTCAGAGGCTGTTACATGATCATATTCAAATGATTGATGCGAATAAGTCAAGCTTTCTTTGTCATCCAAGATCATGTACCAAACTCTTGGTGTCCCATCATTTGCTGGCATTCCTATCACACCAGCGTTTAACCAATGCTGATTATTTTCGACGTTTGAAAAAGGTAATCCACAATGTCCGGCAAGAATTAGGTTTGAATTAGTCTCATCAAAAATGGATTTTTTGACATTCCAATCTGTAGATTGAAATATAAACTCCGATGTATTTTGATAACTTCCGTGCAACATAAGTCCTTCATAACCAGCATACTTAAATCGAATGAACTCAGGTAGGTTGCTCAACCATTTTTTCATTTCTTGAGAGACACTTTTAAATGCATAAGGATACCATTGTCTAGAGAATAGATCACATCTACTTTCTTCGTCAAAGTTGCAGCCGCAATCTTCTTCGCCATTTCTGATCTGTAATTCCACATTACCAGCAATGCTGTGAATACCCCACTCTTTTATGAGTTGAAGACTCTCTTCGGGTTGAGCGCAATAGCCAACGATATCACCAGTACAGAGAATATTCTCCTGTTGAATATGCTCTTTTTCTGCAATTTCCTTCATCGCCTCCAACGATTGAAGATTACTGTATACGCCTCCAAATACCAGGACTTTACCTTTTAATTCACCAATATGTTTCTCTCTACTCAATGAGATTTTATTAAAAATTTACATCCAAAGAAAACCGAAAAGCAGGCAATAGTTCCAAAAATATTTACTGATAGCAGTGCTCCGTAACTACCGTTGAATAGAACTAGTGATGCTGGAAAGCCTCCTAAAGCAAACCATAGTCCAAAGAATACACCAGTAAGAACTGTAAGATTAAAAGTGATTTTGGGAACATTCGTTTGCCAAAGCAGAAAAATGGGTGCTAAACCAATCACCATAGTTCCTGAAATGGTGGTTGCTGATAATATTTCAGGACCAAAAAAAACGGGTATTGTCCCTATTAAAGCCACAATGATCATTACAATTCTTCCATTTGTGACTGTGAGATTTCCTATTTTCCAATCTACAGTAACCAGCTTTGAAAAGGAAGCAAAAGTGGAATCCAGAGTGGATGAAGCCGATGTAATCATGATAAAGTTGATCGCTAGCATCATCACGATTCCAAGCGTTTTACCCACTTCAACTGCTGCCTGACCTGCTAACCCTATTTGAGAGGCATAAACTCCTAAAAGACTGAAGAGTACGATCGCTAAAAA
>CAYGTD010000081.1:0-10195 GCA_964352725.1 uncultured Roseivirgaceae bacterium | reverse complement strand
ATCTCACCGAAATAGGAACCGATGACCATGGTATTGCTCCATACTTCATTAAAAAGCCTGAAAGCAATCAAAATAGAAAACAATACCAGCGCCGATCTTCCAAATTTTTGAGAAAGGAAATGATGAATACTTTCAAATTTTCCATAGACTCTCAGCTGATAAATGATGATTCCGGCAAATAGAAATGAAAGGTAATAAGTGGCATAGGCTACACCTCCTACTATTCCATACTTCAAACCCAAATTTGCCGCGTTGGTAATGGATTTGGCAAAAATCCAAGAGATCACAAGGCTACTTGTTAGGATCCAAAGTTTTGGTTGCTGATTAGATTTATTGGTTGCCTTGAAGAAATCGCTGGTAGTTTTAGCAATAGGTGATATGAAGATCAATATAAGACTTGATCCTAGTATGAGCACCCATTGCCAGAAGAGTATGTTGTTTAGAAGGTTTCCAACCATAATGTCAACCTGAATTTATTTCAGGTTCTCTATATCATCACAGATTCTGAAACAAGTTCAGAATGACTTTCATTTTTAAATTCATCTTAATCATTATCCCACCACACAGGTGTGTTTATGCTGTTTTGATTGGTAGATGTTGCAGCGTTAAAATTTGCTGTGTTTAATGCGGCTTCATCTGTTGGATAAGGGAATCTTACTGGGATCAAATCATTATTCAAACTTGCGGAAATGGTTTTCAATTGCGGAAATCCAGTTCTGCGGTATTCTATCCATCCTTCATACCCGTTGATGGTATTGGCAATCCATTTTTGAGTCAGAATCTGATCAATAGGATCAGCACTAGCTATTTGAAAGGAAGCATTTCCTGTGGTT
This sequence comes from uncultured Roseivirgaceae bacterium, assembly GCA_964352725.1. Taxonomy (GTDB): domain Bacteria; phylum Bacteroidota; class Bacteroidia; order Cytophagales; family Cyclobacteriaceae; genus Ekhidna. Next base: position 9,362 of record CAYGTD010000081.1, on the reverse strand, counting down.
AAATAATCTGCTGGCATTGAAACACCCCAGTAATCAAATGCCTGCTGAACTCCTTTCTCGTAGAGTGTTTTTGCATCAGCAGTAATAATTCCTTTTGCAGCAGCTTCAGCCAATAGAAAATTCGTTTCCCAAGCGGTCATAAAATTGGCATCTAATTCACCTGTATTTTCTCTAAAAATGGTTCCCGTCAAGGAATAATCCGCCACAGATATAGATGTATTAGAGGCATCTGGCCCATTCAAAAAGCCTAAGTAATCTGTTGATCCATTCTCCGCTGGACGAAAGAAAACCGTTTCTCTGGTATCGCCAAGATCCGTCATTATTTCCTGCATAGTCTCTGACATGATGTAGAGATTGAAATCTCCCGATCTCAAAACAGCCATTCTGAATGTATTGGGTTGACTATTAGAAAAATCGAATGTTGCATTTTGAGAATTAGTTGAAATGAAATCTCCTTCATCAAAAATGGCTTGCAGTTCATTAGCGATATCTTCCTGATTTGAAATTCTTATAAGATATTTGATTCTCAATGAATTAGCGAAAGCTACCCAAGCGTCCAAATCACCACTAAAAAGAATATCTCCTTCTAGTGTTTGACTTCCTGCATAGCTCTGGATGGATGCAATCCCTTTCTCTAAGTTATCCAATATGCCATTTTCATTCATATAGATGTCTTCTTGAGCATCGTAAGAGGGTGTTGTTATCCCTTCTTTCCCATTCAAAGCATCAAAGTAAGGAACGTCTCCGAAAATATCTGTTAATGTGGCTGCCATGTATGCTTTAAGTATCAATGCAGGACCTTCATAGACTTCATAAACTACGGTATTTCTCGCTTGATCCAGGATCAATTCATTGTCTCTCAAATTGGTATAAATGATTGGCCAAGGATTTCCACCAAGTTGCGGTGAGCTTAAATCGTGGCGATCAAATAAATTAAAATCAACCATCGTAAAATGTTGGCTTAATAGATTGCCAGCCACAAATCCTTCATAGGACATCTGTTCGCCGTAATCGTAAATGACTTGTCTCAAAAGAAGTTCTGGCTGCACCTCGATAGGAGCATTTGGATTAGTGTTGATTTCTTCAAAGTCTTTGGTACAGGATAGGTTTAGTGCAGAAATAGCGAGTAGCAATAACATCCCCCTAACCCCCTTGAAAGGGGGAATCGATAGAAAATAGTTTTGATAAATATTGATGATTTTCATTTTTTTCAGTAGCTATTAGAAATTGAAACCGATTTTTACCCCGAAACTTCGAGTAGTTGCATAGGACATGTCCTCTACTCCACTCACAAATTGCTGTCCTTGTACGGCTAATTGCTCTGGATCGAAATGTGGGATTTCACTAATGGCAAAAAGATTTCTACCTATCAAGGAAACATCTAATGTTCTGTTCTTATTGAAAAATCCATTTTGGAATGAATAAGAAATGGAAACTTCTCTCAACTTCAAATAGCTGGCACTGTACGTATTGTTCTCTTCATGATTTCGATCATAAAAATTTCTATAATAAGCCTCTGCTGAGATGGCTGTTGTATTCGGAGAATAAATAGGATTTTCATCTGTTCCTCCAGTTCTAACAACACCTTCTGCAACAATCCCTTCATCAGGTCTGTTACCCGTTTCTACTAGTTGTCCAGCTACTGTGGCTAAAGCTCTGGTTCTAGAAACCAATATTCCTCCCTTTCTCCAATCGAATAAGAACCCCAAATTCCAATTTTTATATTGAATGTAATTATTAATACCGAGAATGAAATCTGGATTGTAGTTGCCGAGTTTCTTGAGGGTATTGTCCGCTATATAAAGACCATCATCATTGATAATGAAATCTCCCTCTTCATTTCTCAAGTAACCGGTACCATACATATCACCTATTCGTCCTCCTTCTTCTACCTGAAAGAATACCGTCTGGTTGACATTATCATACACTCTGGAATAAGCCAAGGTCAATTTATCTACTTCTTTAGGAAGTGTTTCCACCGTCGTGACATTTCTGCTAAAGTTGAATTGAGTATTCCAAACTAGGTTACCCTTACTAATCGGAGTAAATCCTGCAATCACTTCTAATCCTCTTGATCTAACCTCACCACCGTTGACTACCCTTTCTTTATATCCTGAAGCAATGGAAGTAGGCAAGGAAATAATTTGATTCTCTGTCAATGCATTGTAATAGGTAAGATCAAGACTTAACAATCTAAATAATCTGATCTCACCTCCTAGCTCTATTGCCGTTGTTTTTTCAGGTAGTAGATTGGGATTAGCTATGGTTGATTGATCACTAAACGTTGGCTGACTATTGTACGGCGTACTTGCATTGAAAACGCCCGCTGTTTGATACGGATTGGTATCATTTCCTACTTGTGCCCAACTTGCTCTGAGCTTCAAAAAATCGAACTGATCAGGCAGATCAACTACATTGGAGGCAATGAAACTAGATGAAAATGAAGGATAGAAAAATGAGGTGTTATCTGTCGAATTGGGAGATGCTAATGCACTCGACCAATCATTTCTGGCAGTAGCTTCCAGATAGATAAAGTCTCTGAATCCAAACTTAGCGAGCCCATAAACACTGTTGATTCGCTTTCTAGACAGGAATTCAAAGACTTCTACTGGGGATGCTGCGTTGGTGAGTTTAAAAATACCCGGTTGAGCTAGCGAAAGCGCTTGATTTTGTGTCGTTTCGGCTTGTTGATCCATTCGGTTAGCCCCAACAGAGACATCCAAAGTAATCTCTGCAAATGACTCACTATAGTTCAATAGAAAGTCCGTATTGTTTTCTCTAAAGAATACATCGTGCACAGCATACGCTCCATTTCTAAATCGGTTGGTACTGAATGCCCGTCTAAACTCTCTTTTCTCATTTGAATAATCCATTCCACTTCTGAAAGAGAGACTCCAGTTATCATCGAAAATATACCTGGCTGAAACATTACCAAAGACACGATCTCGATTGAATGAATTTCTATTTTCTTTTAAGATGAAAAATGGATTATCAAAAAAGGTATAATTGAAAGAGTATTGCTGTATTCCTTCCAATCCTGGTTGCCAGTAATTTTCCATTTGAATAATATCCAAAGATCTTGGGCCCCATGCTACCAATGAGTAATTGACATTTTCTGAACCGTAACCTCCTGATGGACGATTATCTGATTGTGAATTGATGTAATTAATGGAAGAAGCTATTTTGAGTTGTGAAATAGGTCTAAATGTTAACTTAGCTGCTAAAGTTTTCCTATCTAAGTTCACTCCAGGAATGATTGATTCGCTTCTTAAATCCGTGTACGAAATTCGATAGCTCCCTTCATCAAAACCTGAAGAAATGGCAATGTTGTTAATGGTAGTCAATCCTGTTTGATAAAAATCCTTGAGATTGTCAGGATGTGAATTAAAAGCTGTTGGAGTAATGGAAAGTCCTCCATGCACAGCCACATCTCCACCTCGCACCACTGTGCCATCCGCTAGCGTAACTTGACTATCATACTGAGGGATTAAAGTCCCCTGATCCAATCTGGGACCCCAACTATAGGAAATATTGTCATTGATCCCACCTCCTAACCCATCTACAAATTCAAACTGACCAGAATTGCCTTGACCGTATTTGTTTTGAAATTGTGGTAATTGAAATGCGCGCTCCACCATAGTAGTAGAATTGAAACTAACTCCCAACCCTTGGCTATTCGAACCATCTTTGGTTGTCACGATAATCACTCCATTTGAAGCTCGTGTCCCATACAGAGCAGCCGCTCCAGGTCCTTTTAATACAGACACGGATGCAATATCGTCGGCATTTACCTCCATTGCTCCATTTCCGAAATCCACTTCTTGGAATCCCGCAGCAGCATCATTGGTGAAATTGACAATTGAATTGTTATTAATAGGGATTCCATCCACTACGAAAAGAGGATTGTTGTTAGTAAAAGAAGCTTCTCCTCGAATGGTGATTTTGGAGGTTGAGCCCACTCCTGTTGCTCCTTGACTTACAGTAACGCCAGCTAGTTTTCCTGCTAAATTGTCAATGAAATTAGGCGCTTTTACAGTGGAAATGGTTTTCGATTCTAAACGCTGCACATTGTAGCCTAAATCTCGTGTTTGTCTTTCAATACCTAGTGCTGTGATTACAACCTCACCAAGTTCATTCACATTTTCATTCAATGTTATTTGGAAGGTTGATAGTCCGTTTACTTGTATCTCTTGACTAACAAAACCTACTGAACTAATCAGTAATGTTCCCTTAGAACTTACATTCAGGTGAAATTCTCCATTGCCATCTGAAATAGTTCCGTTTGCTGTTCCTTTTTCAAGAATGGTTACACCAGGAATTGAAGCACCTTTTAAATCAGTGATTCTTCCTGAAATGGTAATGGATTGAGCAAATACATTAAGTCCAAATAGCTGAATAATCAGCCATAGGTAGATGTTTTTCATATAGTTAATTGAAAAAGTGAGAGTAATAGACTATTGGAATACTATTACCTCAGGAGGACCTCTTTTGGAGTAGAGACCGACATTGACAACCTTGTAGTATGCTACCATGTAAAATGAAATAGCGCATCTAACAATGAATATTTGAGCTAAAATCGAAGATAGATTTTTTGACACGGTGGCAAATCCTACTATGTCTTCTTTTGTGTTTAAGTCAATCTTTTGACCGATAAAGATTTCTTTTATTCCTAATAGCTCAGTATAATTTCGAAAAGATGAAATGAGATGATTTGTTTGCCAGTCAAGCTGAGCAAAAGCATTCTTATCAAAAGCTTTGGATGATAGCCCAATTAAGAAAGCTCCCCCTCGTTGATCAGGCCCTAAAACAGCAGAATGTATGCCTAATTGCTCATTTGACTTATTAATATCACTTACAGAAATATCTGGGCAGTCATTCCCAACAGAAATCACATTGGTAAATCCAAGATCAAATAGATCTTGAAAAGCATTTGAAATTCGCTCACCAAAAGAATCACCTCGTTGTTGATGTTCTGGATAATTGAAAACGGGGAGTCCACTCTTCTTTGCTACACTCAATGAATGCAACCTCAATGAGTTGATGCAGTAGAAGTTATGAATGTCATTTTGCAACAATGCCTTGTTTCTTACTTCTTCCTCAAGAGATCTTGAGAAAAACAGAAGAGCCGTGGACTGTTTGGCGTTTGACATTGGTTCAAAAGTAGACTTTTGTTAATTACGTCCTATAGTGCATTATGGATTTATTGAAAATATGTTTTCCAAGCGTCATTTGAATCGATTATGTTCTTTTTATTTGCGAATCATAATCAAATAAAGACCTATGGCGTTAAAGACTTTTGTGAAAATCAGCAATGTTGCTAGTTTAAGCGATGCAAGATACTGCGCGGGAATGATGGTGGATGTCATTGGCTTCAATATTGATCCAAGTTCAGATCAGCACATTTCAATCGAAGACTACACTGAAATCACCGAATGGGTGGCAGGCGTTGATTTTGCTGGAGAGTTTGAAACATCTGATATAAACCAAATAAAGGAGGCCATTAAGGAGTATCCGATAACCTATGTTCAAATAGACACAATGAGTCTTGTGGAGAAAGTGAATCTACTTGGTTATCCAGTGATTTTCAAACTAACAGTTAATACAGATGCTGAGCTTTCAAAACTCAAATCGAACCTCAGTTATTTAGATGAGCTGGTAAAAATTGTGATTATTAAATCTGAAAATAAGGATTTGTTTGAAGAGTTAGAATCTAGAATTGGTTACTACAATTGTAATTTTAGATTAGTTAAAGGATTTGGATTTGATGAAACGGATCATTTACATAAGTTCCCCGGTTTAGAATTAGAAGCTACCAAAGAGGATAAACCTGGCAATAAGGACTATGGACAGGTGATGGATGTATTAGAAGCGATTGAGGAAGATTGATTTACCATTGTGTTTGAATTCCTAAAGAAAAAATCAAAGAAAAAGCTCCCACCTCAATTGCTAGACATTAATGGAAATGTAATTTGTGAAGGTGATGAGGTAGAGTGCTTCAGGTATGAACTTGGAAATTGCCTAGTTGAGCTTGATGGCTTACAATTTTTCTATGTGTCAAACACGTCTGGAAAAAAAGTAAGTTATGTGAAAATGATTGATGCTATAACTGGCAATCAGAAAGTTAGGAAAGTTTAGGTAAGTAAACATAACTACCTGTTTTTCAAAAATTTAACCGATTTAGATCTTCCATTCTCGGTGAGGACAAGAAGGTACATACCTTGCTTCAAGTCGTCAATTAATACCTCTATGAGATTGTTGCTATTTGTAGACCAATTTGGTTGATAAATCTTTCCATTCATATCACTTATTTGAATATCTAAAGAGTTATCACTCTTTGGGTATTTGAATTTCAAAACTGAAGTTGAGGAATTAGGATATATTTCAACTTTAAGAGGTTGATGAAGACTAAGTACATTTTCAAACTCAAAATTGATTTGATAAATCTTTTTGACTTCACTGTTTTGAGCATTTACTATGATCATGGCTTGGCCTGGAATTGAAGCAGCTTGGAAGATTTCTAAAGTTGCCTTTTCATGTTCCTTTGTTGCTGAAACTACAGGAATACTAGCTTCTGGAGTCAGAATGACATCATAATATAATTTTTCATTAGTAAAATCTTCAAAATCAGTTCCATTAATTTCAATACTAGACAGGTTTGCATTGGTACTTTTTGTAGAAGTTTCTATGTAGAAGTAGATGTTATCAAGAAAAATGGTACTCTGCGAATTAGAGTTATCAGAAAATATCAATTGTGATATATTTTCTTTTGTTGTAAGCGAAGTAAAATTGGACAATGGAAGATCAAATTGTACCCACTCCGATTGATTAGGGAAAGATAAAACAAGCTCGTGTTCTACATCATCACCGCCACCAAATGCACCAACAGCTCCGAAATCTACTAGCTTAACCTTTAACTCTGTGTTATTAGGCGTCCAAAGATCAAAACTGAAATGTGTCATTTCCCTTATATCTAGCTGGTTAGAAATAGTTTCTATGCCCACAAAACCTAGATTACTGTATTGCTTTATACTACTTCCTTCTACGGTTACTGATTCATATGAAGCACTTGACCAATCAGTTCTCCAAGTATCTACTGTCACATCATCATAAGCTTCACTGAATAGCGAGATGACACAATCAGATTCCTGTGTTGGCATTTCAGAAGCTGTTTGAGGTTCGTCTTCAGCAGGACTTGTGGTGTCTTCTTTTTGATATACTCTTACGTAATCAATCTCCATGCTGCTTTCTGTGAAATTAGGATCTATCTCTCCTCCTACTCCTCCCATGGCAATGTTTAATAGAATATACTGGGGCTTATCAAATGGCCATGTTTGATCATTTAGCTGGTTTGGCTTATAGGTGTAAAAACTTACATCATCTACTAGAAATTCTATCTGATCGACTTCCCATATGATGGAGTATTCATGGAACTGACTACTTACGTTATTAATGACAGTCTTTTTGGTATTTACTGTAGCTCCAGAGCTTGATGGAGTATGTGTAGAACCGTGAATTACATTGGGATCATACCCCCAATGTTCCATAATATCTATCTCTCCGCATGCTGGCCAATTTACAGATCCGTATTGATCGAACCAGTAGGCTCCCGGCTCATTGATGTTTCTTCCTAGTGTCCAAATTGCTGGCCATGTACCATTACCTGAGGGAAGTTTAGCTCTCACATCAACTCTACCATATCTAAAAGCAAATTTAGAATTTAGCCGAGCTGAAGTATAATTCTTAGTTACATTCTGGTCTGTAAATTGTTCTTTTTTAGCAGTGATTTTAAGTAAACCGTTTATTACTTCTGCATTCTCCATTCTGTTCGTATAATGCTGTCTTTCACCATTATACCAGCTTCCCCCATCAGGGATTTGTGTTTGTGCAAACCAATTGTCAGCACATATTGAGCCATCCGAATCAAACTCATCAGCCCAAACTAAGATGTATTCGTTAGAATCAGGCACATTTCCAGTTAATGCGTCACATTGCGCATTAATTTCATATCCAAAAAACACGAACAAGATTAAAATGGCTACTAAATTTCTCATATAACATGACAATTAATAAAAAACGAAATTAAACGCTTTGTTAACAAGTATATCAAGACTTAGTTTACGCTTACACTTACAAAAAGCTGGTCACCAATAGCATATCGGTTAACAGTTGATTCAATCAGCAATTCTTGGGACTTAGTTTTGAAGATTATCTCATCATAGCTTCCAAAGTACTTTTTGTTGATCACCTTACCCACAATTCCCTTTTTCGTATCGGATAAAACTAATTTTTCAGGTCTAACAACTAGCATGTTTTCAATTTTACTGAATTGACCTGATTCTATCAACCCATATTCGTTCAAATCGATCAGATTGTATTTCCCAAATAGTCCAGCTACATATTCGGTATTTGGTTGTGAATATATCGTTTTTGGATCACCAGTCTGAGCAACACTCCCACTTTGCATTACAACAACTTCATCAGCCCAAGGCAGAACATCTCTGGGCTCATGCGAGACCATTATGATTGTTGTACCCCAATTAGCAAACACCTCATCTAAAACTTCTTTTATAGTTTGCTTGTGTATGAAATCAAGATTAGAAAATGGTTCGTCTAGTAGAAGTACTTCTGGAAGATTCGTTAATGCTTTTGCAAGTGCTACACGTTGCTTTTCTCCACCCGACAGCTCTCTTGTCTCCTTTTGTAAAAGATGCTCTATTTGACAAGAATGATATATTTTATCAGCTTCATCATTGGATATAAGATATGGATTATCTAAGTGCTCTTTTACTGAAATGAACTTTGGTAGGGTAAAATGTTGAGATAAGTATATGATATCCTTATGACCAGGAATCAATTTTTGAGAAGGTCCTAAAACTTTGTTTTTTTTATATAAAACATTTCCTGAATCAGTATCCTCCAATCCTCCAATTATTTTCAACAAAGTAGTCTTTCCGGAACCTGTTTCTCCTACTATAGCTATTCGCTTTCCCTTCCCTACCTTAAGAGAAGTTGACTTAAGTGCCTCATGGGTGTTGTAGAACTTAGATACTTGAGTGATTTCTAAAAATGTCATATATAAAAAGAAAACACTGACGAATGTTGCTTGTTTTGAAATTCATTCATTATTACAAAGGAATGAAATAATGATGAACAATACTCTTAGGTTACTCGATATTCAATCCCTTAACAAGATTAGAATTTGCTACTTTCCTAATTTGTGTAGAAATAACCATTACCATGACAACTAGGAGAATAATAACTGCTATTATGACTCCCGAATAGCCAAATGGTCTGGGATCAGGATACATCATATCAATGTTAGCTTTTGCTAAAAAGTAGCTTATGGGTGCTCCAATAGCAAT
>CAYGTD010000080.1:0-12636 GCA_964352725.1 uncultured Roseivirgaceae bacterium | reverse complement strand
GAAAAAAAATAGAAACGAAAAAAAGCTGCCCCTTTTGAGACAGCTTCTTTTCTTTGCTATTTACTTTTCCTTTTACATCAATTAGTCAGCAATCTTCTTTACAGAAATGGCAGCCATTGCTTTATCTCTTGAAAGCTTGCCACTATCAAAATCTGATAGGACGCTACTTTTTACAGACATTTCAATCGACTGTGGCATATCACAGTCCTTACACTCTGTTAGTCGCACTTTAAAGATCAACATCTCTGTCGGCTTTAAGCTTTTGATCGTTCGACCATAGTCAATAATGTTCTGCTTCATACTTTTTTCAAATTCAGGATACATAGCATCCACTTTTGCGTCTCGCTCACTTTGAGTCAGTCCACGCTCTCCTGTTGTTCTAATGGTGTGTTTCCCATTATCATCACTACTTGATGAATAGACTCTCATGCTGAAAATAGCCCCAAGATTATCCAGTCTTTCATAGTTGATATTTCTTGATGAAGCATAATAGGTACTGGACATATCGGGCTCGTACAACCTAGAGATAATGCTGGAGAAGAGTTCTAAGTCTTTTTCCATTTTATCGTTCACTGCTGTGAATTTGATCTTACTCATGGTGGATTCTCTATTCGCTTTTCCAGACTTATAAGCAATCAAATCACTTTTTGCTATTTCGGCAGTTTGTCCCATGTTTTTTTCGGTCACCCTATCATTATTCGGCCAAACATGATTTCGATTGTTCTTCACATTAATCATAATACGGTCTGTAGGCTTAAGCTGACCAATCAAGTCTGCATAATCAACTAGAAAAAGCGTCATTTGCTCTTTTAGTTGATTATCTACTTCAGACTTAAACTCATCAACGCTTACTTCTTTCTCATCGTCATCATCATCGTCATTATCTGCAATAACATATGTATATCCATTGCTTGATCTGTTTTCGGATAAAACAATCCCCTTTTTAGAGGTTACAGTACCAAATACCATATTATTTTGCGGCATACTGAAAATCACTCCATAGTCTGGCACATAATTACTCTCCACACTTCTGGAGGAGAAAAAACCTCTATCATTACCATTTGAAAGTGTGCCAAGAATATTCTCAGCTATTTTCAAGTCTCGTTCCATCCGCTCTTGATCTATATTCTGACCAAACGCACTCCCCGCAATTACCATTGCTAGTCCTAGGGAAAAAATAGTTCTTCTTATCGTTTTCATTTTATTGTGTTTCAATTACTGCATTTGCAGCTTTATTTTAAAATTTGACTCAAGGGTAGGTTTTCAATACTATTCACTGTTTAGATAATTATCATAGTTGGTATCAGCAGGACGATTGATCAAACTTGAAAACTGTAACTCAATAGCATCAAGATCCTTTTGTCGTTGTGATTCCATGAAGTTGGCAAAGTCTGTCATTACTCCCGTGAGGTACTCCTGCTGTGATCGCTCCGAATCCTCTAAAAGTCCTAGGATAATATCCCTGTTTGCCAACCTCAATTCACTAATGTACTGGTCTATTAATTTCCTGTCAACTGACGCATCCGATGAAGCATTACTCGCTAACTGAGTAGTTTGTGCTTTATCAATGTCATTTCTTACTTGGTTTATTTCATTGAGCAATTCGCTATTATTTTCTGCTAGGGCTTCCTGCATCCAGACCTTCACATCGTCTTTACTTAGCTGATTGCCAGACACATTCTCTTGTGAGCCAAAACTCAACTGAAGACCCTCCTGTCCCTGTGAAATACTAAATTTGGTAAAATATCCTACCAACAATAGCAAGGCGATACTTGCCGCAATCGCTAAAGATGATTTTAAGTATCGATCAATAGACCGATGCTTGGCTATCACAATAGAGGGTGCTTCTTCGAACACAAAAGATGGTGCTGTCACTTCCTTATCTCCCAGCTTGCCCATCATCCCTTGTACAGATTTTAGCTCTTCTAGCTCCAACTTTTCATCTGGATGTTCCACTAAATAAGCCTCCAACTTTATCGTGTCTTCTTTAGAGAGTTCACCTGCTAGGTAATCTGCAATTACTTCATCGTTTGGTTTATAACTCATAATGCACTGTTTCTTTCGTAATATTCTTTTGTTCCAAATTTGCTTTGAGGTTTCTAAGACCTCTATACATCCACGTCTTCACCGTGTTTTCAGAAGCATCCATTGCTTCCGCGATCTCTGTAAACTTTAACCCTTCATATTCTTTCATAATGATCACACTTCGTTGATCCTCACTCAATTCATTTAAAGCCGCTAGCAATACATTTTCTAATTCGCCTTGCTGAAAATTTCGCTCCGGGTTGAAAAAGTTTCCTTTTGCTTCTACCACCTGCATCTTTGAATTTATTTCCTCACTTCCTCCTCCATTTTCGTTTATTGATACGGTCTTACTTCTCTTCTTTTGCCTGCTTTCTTCAAAACACAAGTTGGTAGCGATTCTGTAAAGCCATGGCTTGAACCGATCTGCCTCTTTTAACTTGGAGATGTGTTTAAACATCTGAATAAAAGTTTTTTGAGCTAAATCAGACGCCACATCATGATCTGCATGGTACTTGTGTACATAGTTATAAATACGTTTGTACCATAGGCTTACCAGTCTATTCAGCGCTTTCTCATCACCTTTTTGAGCATTCTCAATAGTGGTATCAGCGTGCACCATGGCTATGTCTAGAAGTGTATCCACAGGCAACTAATTTAAGGTTTTGGTTTGGTTAGATCGGTTTTCAAACATTGTTTTTCGAAACTGATTTCCTTTAGGATGGTAAGGAGAATACAATAGTTTCAGGTAATAAGAAATTATTTTGATCAACTAAATTTTAACTGTCCTCTAAATCTACTTCTTAAAAACATCTATTGTAATTCATAGTTAATGTGTCATGATTAAAAGCTTATTCATAATTATTTCAATATACCTCATGAGTCCTTTAACTATTTTTGATTTTAGCCAAGCCTCTAATACCAGAGGATGGAGAGTAGTAGATGATGTCGTGATGGGAGGAAGATCATCTGGTAATTTCAAACTCAGCGAAGATGGTTTCGGTGTTTTTGAAGGAGCCGTTTCCCTTGAGAATAATGGTGGCTTCTCATCATTAAGATACGACCTAGATAAAATATCTGTTGAGGGGTACAGTAAAGTTGCTATTAAACTCAAGGGAGATGGCAAGGAGTATCAGTTTAGGATTAAGGCCAATTCAAGAGATTATTATTCTTATATCGCTCCATTCTCAACTTCTGGAGAGTGGCAAGAGGTGGAAATTCCACTTAAAAGTATGTATCCATCATTTAGAGGTCGCAGACTTAATTATTCAAATTTCTCTGATGATTACATAGATGAAATTACCTTCTTAATAGGAAATAAGAAAAATGAGCGCTTCAAATTGATGATTGAGAAAATAGAATTGAGGTAGTATCTACCCCATCTCTATCACTAAATCATCTTGCTCTACCAATGATCCTGAAGCTAGGTGAATCTTTTTAACTGTTCCTTCTATCTGAGCAGAAATAGTTGTTTCCATTTTCATTGCCTCGATTACAAATAGCACATCATCTTTCTTCACTTTGTCACCCTCTTTGACTTTTAACTCAGAAATTTTTCCCTGAAGTGGCGATCCTATTTCATTCTCTGTTTGTGCCTTTCTGTTAGACACTTTTAGAATATTCGCCTTTTTATCTCTTATATTTATTTTCCTGGTTTGTCCATTCAGCTTGAAAGAAACAGTTCGCATCCCTTCTTCATCTGTTTCAGTAATGTATCCCATCTCTATGATGATGGTCTTACCCTTTCCTATTTCTACCAATACTTCCTCGCCTTGCTTCATACCATAGAAGAAAACAGGAGTAGGTAAATAACTCACTTGATCATATGTTTGGATATGCTCGTAATATTCCTTGAATACCTTTGGATAGAGTTTAAATGACAAGAAATCTTCAAAATCACACGTAGGAAATTCTTGCTGAAAAGCAGCAAACTCCTTATCAAAATCAACAGGCTCCATGTTGTCATTTGCTCTACCTGTAATTGGTTTTTGATTTTTCAGGATCAATCGGCTAACAGTTTCAGGAAAGCCTCCATAAGGCTGTCCCAAATCTCCTTTGAAGAATCCTATCACTGATTCAGGAAACGAAAGTGATTCTCCTTTTTGGAAAATATCATCTACACTCAAATTATTTGAGGTCATAAACATGGCCATATCTCCAACAACCTTGGATGATGGCGTCACCTTCACGATATCTCCAAAAAGATCGTTTACCAAAGCGTAATTTTTCTTGATCGTTTCAAACTTATGTTCCAATCCAAGCGCAATAGCTTGAGGACGTAAATTTGAATATTGTCCGCCAGGAATTTCATGATTGTATACTTCTGCTGTACCCGCTTTCAAGCCAGACTCAAACGGGTAATAATACTCACGAACATCTTCATAATACGTAGAGTGTGCATTCAGTGATTCCAAATTCATCTTTCTTCTACGTTCGTGATGTTCTAAAGAAGCCACTATAGAATTGAAATTCGGCTGAGAGGTAAGTCCTGACATAGAGGCCAATGAAACATCAACTATATCCACCCCTGCTTCTATCGCTTTCAAATACATTGCTGACTGAATAGACGAGGTGTCATGAGTATGCAAATGAATAGGAAGATCAATCGCCTTTTTCAACTCCGTAATCAATAATTCTGCGCTGTATGGCTTGAGGAGACCAGCCATGTCTTTTATGGCCAACATATGTGCCCCAGCATCTTCCAGCTCTTTCGCCATGTCAACGTAATACTGAAGCGTATATTTCTTCTGTGCATCATCTTGCAACTCTCCAGTGTAGCAAATACATGCTTCTGCTAAAGATTCTGTTCGCTCCCTTACTGCATTGATGCTCACTTTCATATTTTCAATCCAATTCAGTGAATCAAAAATTCGGAAAATATCCATGCCGTTTTCGGATGATTTCTCGATGAATTTCTCAATCAAATTATCTGGATAGGCGGTGTACCCCACTCCATTTGATCCTCTTAAAAGCATTTGAAACAATGTGTTCGGAATAGCTTCTCTCAGCAATCTCAAACGAGTCCAAGGACTTTCCTTCAAAAACCTCATAGATACATCGAAGGTGGCTCCTCCCCACATTTCCAGAGAGAAAACTTCAGGATTTTGCTGGGAATAACTACGAGCGACTTTCAGCATATCCTCTGTTCTGAATCGTGTAGCTAAAAGTGATTGATGCGCATCTCGCATGGTAGTATCCGTAAAGTGAACCTTCGGATCATCTTTGATAGACTGCACAAACTTTTCTCGTCCTAGCTCTTTGAGTAAATCTCTTGTGCCTTTAGGAGATTTCGCCTTCTTATCAAATTTTGGAGCTTGAGGAATTCTAAATGTCTTTTTCGGATCCGGTGATTTCACATCTGAGCTACCATTCACAGAGATCTCACCGATGTAATTAAGGGTTTTAGTTCCCCTATCAAAACTCTTAGTGATTTTGAACATCTCAGGATGATTCTCAATAAAGTTGACAGTCGCCCTTCCTTCAAAAAATTCCTTTGTATAAATCACATTCTGTAAGAACCCAATATTGGTTTTGACTCCTCTTACACGGAATTCTCGTAACGCTCTATGCAATCGCTGCGTACTTCCCTTTAGCGTACGACCTTTTGCTGTCACCTTCACAAGGAGAGAATCGAAGAATGGTGAGATTTTAACACCATTGTAGATATTTCCTGCATCCAATCGGATACCAAATCCTCCCGGACTTCTGTAAGCAATCACCGTCCCGTAATCTGGTTTAAACCCATTTGCAGGATCTTCTGTGGTAATTCTACACTGAATAGCAAACCCCTTCACACTTATCTGATCTTGGGACTCGATGAATATTTGTGGGTGCGAAAGTTCACAACCAGAAGCAATCAGTATTTGCGAACGCACAATATCAATTCCTGTAACCTCTTCTGTTATGGTATGCTCTACTTGCACTCGTGGATTCACTTCGATGAAATAAATATTTTCATCAGGATCCACCAAAAACTCTACTGTACCCGCATTATTATAGTTTACTTGCCTAGCAATCTTTAAAGCGTATTCGTAAAGCTTATTCCTAGTCTCATCTTTCAATCCATAACTTGGAGCTACCTCCACTACTTTTTGGAACCTTCGCTGAACTGAACAATCCCTTTCATATAAATGCACGATACTACCGTAGTTGTCTGCTAGTATTTGAACTTCTATGTGTTTCGGATTTTCTACATATTTCTCTAGGAAAATAGTATCGTCCCCGAAAGCTTTTTTAGCCTCTGACTTAGCTTCATTAAATGATTTGATCAATGTCTTTTCGTCCCGTACTACACGCATTCCTCTTCCACCTCCACCAGCAGATGCCTTGATGATTACGGGATAGCCAATTCTGGATGCTTCTGATACAGCAGAGTCAGGAGTAGTCAAATCCGTTTGGTTGTCTTCGATGACTGGCACATTAGCAGCTCTTGCAACTTTCTTTGCCATCACCTTATCTCCTAGCTGAGACATCACTTCTGGTGCAGGTCCAATGAAGGTAATGTCCTCCTCCCTGCATCGCCTAGCAAAGTTCACATTCTCTGACAAAAACCCATACCCTGGATGAATAGCATCCACTCCATTTTCCTTTGCAACGGAAATAATTTCTTCAATATCCAAATAAGGCTTTAATGGTTCTTCATTGGGGCCAATTTGATACGCCTCATCAGCTTTGTAGCGATGCAATGAATATCGATCTTCATGAGTGAAAATAGCTACAGATTTGACATGAAGCTCAGAAATAGCTCTCAATACCCTGATAGCGATCTCGCCACGGTTGGCTACCATTATTCTCTTGAAGATTTTTTGACTTTCCATGACTTGAAATTAAGAAATATCAATGACTTTACCCTAATTATGTAGTCATCTACATTTAATTTAATATATTTACGTAGTTAACTACATTTATTATGTCATATGATTTTGTCAATGAATTAGGCTATTCTGCTTTGGCTACTCGATTAAAAAGGATCAGTGAAGCTATGGTGCACAGCGGACGACAGATGTACAAGGAGTTGGGGATGGATATAGAACCTAATTGGTTTCTCATTTTTAAACTTCTCACCAAATTCGATCAGCTTTCCGTAACAGAAATTGCTAAAAAACTACACTTTTCCCATCCTTCAGTTATCACTTTGGTAAGCAAAATGGAAGAAAAAGGATATCTTCAATCAAAGCCAGATAAGTCAGACAATCGTAAAAAGATATTTACACTAACGGAAAAAGCATATAATAACCTTCCCGAGTTTGAGCAAGTCTGGTATGCTGGGAACAATAGTATTGCAAAATTATTTCCAGATGGGAATGATTTTCTTCGTCAACTCGAATTGATAGAAGTCCAACTTAGTAAAGCTGATTTTATGACTAGAACATTAGATGAGTTGCAAAAATAGCTGGCATCTCACGTAGAAATAAAAGTCAAAATGATAATCAGTTTTATTT
The DNA here is from genome assembly GCA_964352725.1 of uncultured Roseivirgaceae bacterium. Classification (GTDB taxonomy): domain Bacteria; phylum Bacteroidota; class Bacteroidia; order Cytophagales; family Cyclobacteriaceae; genus Ekhidna. The sequence continues at coordinate 5,173 of CAYGTD010000080.1, read as the reverse complement.
AAACGTATTAGAAGATAAAATTTAAGCACATGATAGAATCTCTTGATTTCAGCCCAGAAATTTTTGAAGCACTACTAGATAAGAGCACTGATTTAGTTCTTAATCAGCATACGAATCTAGATGAAAAGAAAGCATACCATTACTATCCTCAAAACGAAGTGGCTAGTTGGTTTGATGAAGAACTTCCAACCCATGGAATGGATGCCAATCAACTCCTCGAAGACTTCAAAACGAATGTGATGGATACGGCCACCAATAATTTAGGTCCTTATATGTATGCCTATGTGATGGCTGGAGGTTCGCAGATTTCCATCCTTGCTGAAAAGTTAACAGCTACTATTAATCAAAATGCGGGGAAGTGGCATTTATCACCAGCAGCAAGTGAAATCGAAAAACGACTTATTCAGTGGACTGGTGAGTTGACCACTTTTGGAAAGGATGTAGGAGGTGTGATGGTCAGTGGTGGATCAGCCGCCAACCTCGCAGGATTGACAGTGGCTAGAAATATCTTTTTTGAAAAACAAGATGTCAGGAAAAAAGGTCTTTTCGGGATGAAGCCTTTTATAGTTTATACGTCGAATGAAGTGCATGGATGTGTGGACAAGAGCTTGGATGAATTAGGAATTGGAACTGATCAGCTTAGAAAGATTGATGTCAATGAAGATTTCACCATCAATCTGAACTTACTTCAAGAGGCCATTGAAAAAGATATTGAAGATGGATTTACGCCTTTTTGTATCGTTGGGAATGCGGGTACTGTGAATACAGGAGCAATAGATGACTTGGTATCTATTTCAGCTATAGCCAAGAAATTCAACATGTGGTTTCACATAGACGGAGCGTACGGCGGATTACCTGCTTGCTTGGATACAATCAAAGAGGAATATAAAGGAATAGAGCTGGCAGACTCACTTGCCTTAGATTTTCACAAGTGGATGTATCAAACGTTCGAGGCTGGATGTTTGCTGGTAAAAAATTGGGATATTCTTCAACGTACCTATTTCAAAAAAGCTAGTTACTTAGATACTCAATTGGAAGATGTCGGACGAACCAATTTCAATGAACATTACTTTCAACTATCACGAAATGCAAAAGCCATCAAAGTATGGATGAGCATAAAGGCATATGGAATGGATCGCATAAAAAAAATGATCCAAAAGGATATTGACCTTACCAATTACTTAGCAAAACAAATAGAAGCTTCCTCTGATTTTGAATTGAAGTCAACCTCCCATCTAGCCATTGCGTGTTTTAGATATAAGGGCACGTTTTCTACAGAGGAAGATATTGATGCTGTAAATCGCAAACTCATTCCTGCCTTAGAAAAAGATGGACGAGTCTTTATTACCGGCACCAAGTTACATGAGCAATTTGTGATTAGAGCATGCTTGATTAATCACCGTATGCACGAAGGGACGGTGGATCGTTTGTTGACTGTGATAAGAGAGGTCGCGAAAGAATTGAATTAGATTCTTAACCCACCCCTACCTCGAAACGTCGAACCGCTTCAAGGGGGGAATTTTAGAAGCTGAGAGGCTTGCTAGTTCTCAGTTTCCTGATTCGAATTTGGACAGCTGATATCGATAATGGGTGACATCATCGTATAGCTTTTCTGCCATTTCTAATGCCTTTTTCTCCAAGAGAATGGCTTGCTTCGTCTTGCCCAATTTGTAGAGCAAGGAAGCATACGTATCAATGGATGACGGTTCTCCACTTAAGTCAACTGCCTTTTTTGCCCATGTAAGAGCTGTCTCTAGTTGAGATTTATTTTCGATATACAAGTAAAATTTCCAAGCTAATTCGCTCAATTCTTCTGGATCTTGGGTTTTCGTCAACGCTACCAGATTGATGGCATGATCTCCATAAGACTCCCAGTCCCCAACTACTTCACTTAAGTGTAGGTTCATCATATTGGTGAGCGTATCAGCACCTTCAAAGGCTACATCTTTTATCGAATTGATGAGTGATTTCATTCCAAATACATGCAATTCTTCCGACTCAAACACTTCTTGATACTGAGCTAAGTAGGTATCGTAAATTTTGGCATTCACCTCATTTCTCCCAAAATTCATCTCAAACTTTTCTCTATTCTCAATGACGTATTTAAATTCTCGTGAAAAAATATCCCACTGATAAGAAGCAAAGACAATCCAGTTATCCTCCTTCATGAAGTCTTCTTTAGTCAGCCCAGAAAAGTACTCTCTGATAAATCCTTCCACATCCATACAAGCAAGCTCCATTAAGCTTAGATAGTTAATCAGAAACTCTGCAGACCTCTCCCCTTTTGCATATTGGGTAATATAACTAGCTAGGCTCTCCACCCCATCTGTTGCGATCTGACCTAATTCTAACAATTCTCCAGCATCTAACGACCCACATCCTCGATGGATAAGTTCCCCTTTTGCATTTAGAAATAGTAGTGAAGGATAAATATCAATACTGTATTTTATTCCAACATCTACACCCGGATAATCCTCTACATCAAGAGCCAAATTGATGAAAGACTCATTAAAAAAATTACTCACTTCTAAATCAGAAAAAGTGTACTCCTCTAAATCCATACAAGGTTCGCACCATGAAGTATTCGCGTAAACAAATACCATCTTATTATCCGACTTGGCTTTAGCAAATGCCTCTTCTAATGTCCCTTCTATAAAACGAATTTGTGCATTGACAAGGAATGGAAAGGCTAATATCAGTATTAATGTTTTCTTCATATACTAATCTCTTACTTCTACGATCATTTCTACTTCCACGGCAATACCTCGAGGCAGTGACCCCATACCTACTGCCGCTCGAGCATGCTTTCCTCGTTCGCCAAACACTTCCACCATGGTATCAGAAAAGCCATTTATGACCTCTGGCTGATTGGTGAAGTCGTAAGCTGCATTGACCATCCCGAGAACTTTTACTATTCGAACTACTTTGTTGAGGTCACCTAGCTCCGCTTTTAGTGCAGAAAGTTGAGCGATAGCCGCCAATTTTGCTGCTTCATATCCTTCTTCAATTGTCAGATCTACTCCTACTTTTCCAGTCACATATCCTCCCTCTGGTTTAGATGGGCCTTTTCCCGCCATGAATACCAAATTACCTGTTCTCACGGAATTCACATAGTTGGCTACTGGTGCCGGTGCTTCCGTTAGGGTAATTCCCATCTCGGCAATCTTCTCCTCTACATCGTAAGAATAGAGATCAGCTTGTTTCTCCTCCTCTTTGCTATTGTCTACTGAGACAGTGCATGAGAAAGCTATGAGTGTGAGTAGGACGAGGGTTAGATTTTTCATTGTTTTTGATGTTAAAAAACGTCATTCTGAATAGACTCTCAAATAAATTCAGAATGACGCTCTATTAATGATTGAATACTTTTTTTCTTCTTTCTGAATAAGATTCCTCGCTATGCTCGGAATGACATTTCATAGATAATATTCTTAGTTACCCTCTCTGATCGACTTAAACTCCGATCCTTCTTTCCATTTTGGCCACTCATTGGAGTTGGCTAATTGCCAGCCCACATTATAGAGAAGCATTCCATCTAATGCCATACCATCGAAGGTCCATGACTCTTGAAACTCATCTTGAGGACGGTGATATTGTGAAGAGAGATAAATCTGATTTAAGCTATCAACATAGCTTACCCCTTTTGTCATGTGCTCATATCCTCCCGACGCGTACAGTGCAGGAATACCCACTTTAGCAAATTGAAAATGATCTGAACGGAAGAAATATCCTTTGCCCGGATCTGGATCTGGAATGATGTATCTGCCTTGCTGTTTCGCATAGTTCTCAGCTATATCTTCCAATTCTGATTGACCGTATCCTACCACAGTCAAATCTTTCATAGGACCAAATGTGGTAATGCCATCCATATTGATATTAGCGACTGATTTTGCTGGTGGATATACCGGATTCTCCGCATAGTGCTTTGATCCAAGCAAGCCTTGCTCCTCAGCTGTCACTGCAAGGAAAACAACCGTTCTCTTAGGCTTTTCTGCTTTTGCCATTGCCTCTGCTATCCCAAGCAAAGTAGCTGTTCCTGATGCGTTATCATGTGCTCCATTATAGATAGAGTCTCCGTCAATTTCATTACCAATACCTAGGTGATCCCAGTGTGCTGAGTAAATGATATATTCATCAGGCTTCTCTGATCCTGTAATCTTCGCAATCACATTTTTAGACATGTCTTTTTTGATGTCATTCCTCACTGACACGGAGGCATTTAACCCAAGACTAAATGGTTTGAAATCAGCACTTCTTGATTTTTCAGAGTAGTTTTTCATGTCTTGATCAGAAGCTTCAAATATCTTAATTGCTGCTTCACGGGTAATCCATCCCACAACATCTGACTGAAATTCATCTCCTGACTTATCTAAATATAAACTTGCTCCAGACCATGAATTTCGTACCACTAACCATGGATACCCAGCCGGAACCGTTTCGTGAATGATCAAGCAACCAGCCGCTCCTTGTCTTGCAGCCTCCTCGTATTTATACGTCCATCGACCGTAATAAGTCATGGTTTCTCCTTTGAAAAAACTAGGATCGCCTGAAGCAAATCCAGGATCGTTTACTAACACCACTACCGTCTTTCCTTTTACATCCAATCCTTCATAATCATTCCAGTTGTACTCTGGCGCAACTACTCCATAGCCAGCAAACACCAATTCTGATGCATCCAAGCTTACATTTTCGGTTACCTTTTCAGAGAAAGCCACAAAGTCTTCAGAAACATTGAGCACCACATCTTTGACTCCTCCAGAGATGGTCATGGTTGGGGAAGGATTAGCTGTCAGTTCCACCATGGGTACTTCCTGAAAATAAGAATCCCCGTTTCCTGGCTCCAAGCCATATTCCTTGAATTTATCTTGTAGGTAATTCGTGGTTTTGATCTCTCCTTCTGTAAATGGCTTTCTTCCTTGAAAATCATCGGAGGAAAGTACCTCTACATGAGAGCGAAGTGATTCCTCCAAAATGGAAGGTTCTGAAGCACCTTCCTGTGTTGCGCAAGACGCAAAAATCAATGGAAGTGATAATAATAGAATGGACTTTTTCATATGTATGGTTAGGTTTAAACCTAAAGGGCTGTTTTTCAACTCCGAATTTAGTGAGAAAATCCATGATATAGGAAAAAGGAAAATCTTGATTTACATGAAAGAGTTATCATTGATGATAAGGG
>CAYGTD010000079.1:3280-12664 GCA_964352725.1 uncultured Roseivirgaceae bacterium | reverse complement strand
TACACTAAGAGAAAATACGATGGAAGAGAAAGCGATTTCAAGGGAAGAAGAAGCTCGAATTATTAAGGCCTTTAAAGAGAAGGATTGGAATGAAATAAAAACAGCAGATTCGTGGGTGATTTTTAAGGTCATGGGAGAATTTGTGCAAGGCTTTGAAAAGCTGGGAAAAATTGGCCCATGCGTTTCCATTTTTGGATCGGCTAGAACCAAGCCAGACAATAAATATTACAAGATTGCTGAAGAAATTGCAGAGAAGGTTGTGCAGCATGGTTATGGGGTGATTACTGGCGGTGGACCCGGTATCATGGAGGCAGGAAATAAAGGAGCTCATCAGCAGGGTGGTAAGTCAGTAGGACTTAATATAGAGTTACCATTCGAGCAGAATAACAACATTTATATCGACAGAGATAAGAGCATTGATTTTGACTACTTCTTTGTGAGAAAAGTCATGTTCGTAAAGTACTCTCAAGGCTTTATTGGATTGCCCGGCGGATTCGGTACCATGGATGAATTATTCGAAGCATTGACGCTGATTCAGACAAAAAAGATTGGAAGATTTCCCATTGTACTTGTTGGTAGAGACTATTGGGGAGGAATGGTAGATTGGCTGAAAAATGTAATGCTAGAGATGGAAGGAAACATCAGTGAAAAAGATTTGGATCTTTTCAAACTGGTAGATACAGCTGATGAAGCAGTTCAAGCAATCGACGAATTCTACAATAAGTATCATCTTTCACCAAACTTCTAATTTCAGTTTAATACCCTTTTGAAAAAACGCGAAGAAGTCATTGAAATAATTGGTGCTCGAGAGCATAATCTCAAGAACATCGATGTAAAGCTGCCACGAAATAAACTGATAGTTATTACGGGTATTAGTGGGAGTGGTAAGTCATCTTTGGCTTTTGATACCATCTATGCAGAGGGCCAGCGTAGATACATGGAGAGCTTCAGTGCGTATGCCAGATCTTTCTTAGGAGATATGGAGCGCCCAGATGTCGATAAAATTAATGGGTTAAGTCCAGTAATCTCCATAGAGCAAAAAACAACCTCTAGAAACCCAAGATCCACAGTTGGGACTGTTACAGAGATTTATGATTTTTTTAGGCTATTGTACGCAAGGGCAGGTGAAGCCTACTCTTACCTTACAGGAAAAAAGATGACTCGTCAGTCTGAAGATCAGATTGTAGATATGATTTTGAAAAATTATTCTGGACAGAAACTAGTCTTATTAGCCCCTGTTGTAAAAGGAAGAAAAGGTCACTACAGAGAGTTGTTTGTTCAGATTAGAAAACTTGGATTTACTAAAGTCCGTGTGAATGGGGAGGTGCAAGATCTTGTTCCAAAAATGCAAGTAGATCGATACAAAACACATGATATTGAGATTGTGACCGATCGCTTAGTAGTTGCCGAGAAAGACACAAAGAGAATCAGAGCTTCTATAAATACATCTTTAAGACATGGCAATGGAGTGATGATGCTTCAGTTGCAAGATGGTTCTATTTCCCATTTCTCTAAAAACCTCATGGATGCGGAGAATGGACTAGCGTATGATGATCCCGCACCTAACACGTTCTCGTTTAATTCACCATACGGTGCTTGTCCAGAGTGTAATGGATTAGGTCAAATAGAAGAGATATCCAAAGAGTCAGTCATTCCAGATACTAGCCTGAGTATTAGCAGAGGCGGTATTGCTCCATTGGGTGAGTACAGAGATATTTGGATCTTTAAAAAAATTGAAGCAATTCTAAAAAAGAATAAAGTCAACCTGTCTACGCCAATTAAGAAAATCCCAGAATCGGTCATGGAGATTTTACTTTATGGAGATGACGAACCTGTAGCTGTGAGCTCTGTCAAATACCCTGGTACAGATTGGAATACAAAATTCGAAGGCATTATCAACTTTTTGGAAAAACAAAAGGATGGAAGCACGGAGAAAATTCAGGCGTGGGTAAAGGAATTCACAGACATTAGAATCTGTCCGGAATGTGATGGAAAGCGACTTAAAAAGGAAGCCCTGCATTATAAAATTGATAATAAAAATATTGGCGAATTAGCCAATATGGATGTTTCTACGTTGAGCGAATGGATGGAAGGTCTAGAGTCAAGAATGACGGAGAGACAGTTGATTATCGGAAAGGAAATATTAAAAGAACTTCGAAAGAGAATAGGCTTTTTGCTAGATGTTGGCTTGGATTATTTGAGTTTGAATCGACCATTAAAGACACTCTCTGGAGGAGAGGCTCAGCGTATTCGATTGGCTACTCAAATCGGAACTCAGTTAGTCAATGTGCTTTATATTTTAGATGAGCCAAGCATTGGACTACATCAAAGGGATAATGTAAAGCTTATTCAGGCATTGAAAGATCTTCGAGATTTAGGAAATACTGTCATTGTGGTGGAGCACGACAAGGACATGATGCTAGAAGCGGATGAGGTTTTAGATATTGGACCAGGAGCAGGTAGGCATGGAGGACAAGTAGTGGCACAAGGAATCCCATCTGAGTTTTTGAAATTAGGAAGTTCCACTGCAGATTATTTGAATGGAAAGAAAAAAATAGAGATTCCTGCAGAGCGAAGAAAGAGTAATGGCCAATGGTTAGAGCTTACTGGAGCAAGTGGGAATAACTTGCAAAACGTAAATCTGAAGTTGCCTCATGGCAATCTTATTTTAATTACAGGCGTTTCAGGTAGTGGTAAATCAACGCTGATTCATGAGACGCTTTATCCAATCTTGAGAAAGAAACTCTACAAGAGTAGACAGGAGCCTTTGCCTTACAAAAAGATCAAAGGTGACGAAGAATTTGATAAAATCATTGAAGTAGATCAGTCTCCTATTGGGCGAACTCCAAGATCAAATCCAGCAACCTATACAGGAGTATTTTCAGAAATCAGAAGCCTTTTTGCTCAGCTTCCAGAAGCAAAAATTAGAGGATACAAGCCTGGTAGATTTTCGTTTAACGTAAAAGGGGGAAGGTGCGAAACATGCGGAGGAGGTGGGATGCGATTGATAGAAATGGACTTTTTGCCAGATGTACACGTGCCATGCGAAACCTGTAAAGGAAAAAGATACAATAGAGAGACGCTTGAAGTAAGGTTCAAAGGAAAATCTATTTCTGATGTGCTAGACATGACGGTAAATCAGTCAGTTGATTTTTTTGAAAAGCAACCAAAAATTGCTCGTAAACTAAAAACACTCGACGAGGTTGGGCTAGGTTATATTTCGCTAGGCCAGCATGCGACTACTTTATCAGGAGGAGAAGCACAGCGTGTGAAACTCGCTACAGAGCTTTCCAAAAAAGACACAGGGAAAACATTTTATATCCTTGACGAACCTACTACAGGACTTCACTTCAAAGACATAGAGCATTTGTTAGATGTGCTTCAAAGACTGGTAGATAAAGGAAATACAGTTTTGATCATCGAACACAACATGGATGTTATCAAAGTGGCAGACTATATAATTGATCTTGGTCCCGAGGGAGGAAAAGGAGGAGGACAAATTATTGCTCAAGGAACCCCAGAGGAAGTTGCTAAAGTGAAAGAAAGCTATACAGCAAAATTTCTGAAGATAGAATTGCGCAATAAATGAAACAGTAATTCAACCAAACCCTCTTTAAAAAAACATTAGAATACGTAATGATTGAGGAATTTCTTAAAGCATATTTTTTTAAAATTGGATCTGGCGGTTAAACATTTTCAGTTGATTCTGGTATGGTCTACATGCATCTTACTAAATCAGACATTCAAAATCTAGAGCAAAAAAGAAGGCTCAATATTATCAATTCAGTTTCGGGGATAAAACCAGCCAACCTAATAGGCACCATTTCTAATAGTGGAGCTACTAATGTGGCTATTTTTTCAAGTGTATTTCACCTAGGAAGTGACCCTGCGCTTTTAGGTTTCATTACACGGCCAACTGGAGAAGTTCCTCGGCATTCGTATGAAAACATTAAGGAGAATGGATTTTTTACCATTAACCAAGTGCCTACATCGATAATCGAGGAGGCACATTATACTTCGGCGAAATTAGATCGGAGTGTTTCCGAATTTGATAGATGCGGATTGACAGAAGAATACATTAGTGACTTCAAGGCTCCATTTGTGAAAGAGAGTCACTTAAAATTGGGGATGAAATTGGAAGAAGAGATGCCCATAAAAATTAACGGCACCATTTTAATGATTGGCTCAATAGATCATTTAATAGTTCCAGATAGGGCGATAAATGATAAAGGATATATCAATTTAGAAGAAATAGAAACGTCTGGCATTTCTGGTCTTAATTCGTACTACAAACTATCTCAGATCACAAGCTTTCCTTATGTGAGGGTAAATGAGATTCCAGATTTCAATAAATAATTATTTTTCTTGAAAATAATAGTAGTCCCCGAGATGTTCAAAAGCAAAATCACTTTCATCTAGAAGGATATGATCAATAACAGAAATATCGTTAGTGGCAACATCTGTCACTTTTAGCTCTTTCAATAAGTTTCCATCATAGTCATATACTCTTACTTTTTCTTGCAAAGCCTCTTCCATTGCTATGTCCATAGTTAATTCAGGATTTGACCTTTCATTGAGTGATCCCATAAAGAGAGTTCCAAAAAGGGCGGATAGTATAAATAGAGATTTCATAATTAGTTTATTTAGTTGAGTCTACATTGATGATGATTATAACCATCGATATGTTGCATTACATTCAATTTTTTAATAATCACCCAATTTTATTTTGTCAAAACGTCTTTCATATTGCTTACGCGAAATTTAAATGGGAGGTTTGTTAAATTTCCTTAAACGGTAAAAATCAAAAGCGAGTATTGTAGTTTTAGACCTGAATGACCAAACAAAAAATATATTGGCTTTGTCAGTTTCTAGGTTGGGGTCTTTATGGACTCGTTCAAGTCCTTTTTTATACGCTGGCAGAGCGATTCGATACGGATCAACTCATCGGAGTTATTTTCCAAGTAGTTTATTATATCCTCACCACACACCTATTTAGAACTATCATCATTCGCTCTGGTTGGCTCAATTTGAGGCTCAATCGATTGATTCCTCGCTTGCTGATATTTACTTTTTCTCTTAGCGCATTAAACTATGTTTATCTTCTTTCTATTGAATTTTTTACAGATGAAGTTGATGCCAAAGATCTTATGGTTTCTACCATATTGATTAATACGTTAGGTTACTGGGCGGTCTATTTTATGTGGACCATTTTCTATTTCACCTTTCACTATGTAGAGCGATACAACAAATCATTAAAGGCAGAAACCGCAGCTAGAGAGGTTGAATTAAATAATTTAAGATCACAATTGAATCCTCATTTCATTTTTAATGCACTAAATAGCATCAGAGCTTTAGTAGATGAGGACCCAAGAAAATCGAAGGATGCTATTACACAGTTGTCTCATATTTTGAGGAATTCACTTATGAGTGATAGGAAAAAATTGATTTCATTTTCGGATGAATTAAAAACAGTGATGGACTATTTAGCACTTGAATCCATTAGATATGAAGAGCGCTTGACTACCAAATTTGACATAGATCGAAATTCAGGAAGATTCAGGATTCCACCATTAATGATGCAGACTTTAGTGGAGAATGGAATCAAACATGGTATAGCAAACCTCAAACATGGTGGAGAAATTAGTATTGTTACCAACGTGAAAAGAAAACATCTTTACATTCAAATCCGTAATACGGGTCAGCTATCTGATCCTAAGAAAGTAGAAAGTGGATTTGGTTTAGAAAATACTCGTAAAAGATTATCACTAATCTTTGGTAATGAGGCTACTTTTGAAATCAAGAACGAAACGAAAAATACTGTCCTAACCTCAATAACAATACCTACCAATGAAGGCCATTATAGTGGATGATGAGCGTTTGGCTCGAAAAGAACTAATGACTTTGCTAGAAAATCACCCTGAGATAGAGGTGATTGACGAAGCAACCAACGCTGACGAGGCATTGGAAAAAATAGAAAAGCAAGATCCCGATGTAGTGTTTTTGGATGTTCAGATGCCTGGTAAAACAGGATTTGAATTACTCGAAAATTTGGAAAGGGTACCTCAGGTGATATTCACTACAGCTTATGATGAATTTGCATTGAAAGCATTCGACTTCAATGCGCTAGATTATTTATTGAAGCCTATTCAACCTGAGAGATTGGCTGAGAGTGTGCAGAAAATATCTGCAAGGGCTCCAAAAAAAGGAGGGCGAAACAAAAAATTGGGAAGCGAAGACCAAGTCTTCGTTAAAGATGGTGATAAATGCTGGTTTGTAAAACTGGAGGATGTTCGTCTTTTTGAATCAGATGGAAATTATATTAAGGTGTACTTTGAAAATTTTAAGCCAATGATTCACAAATCACTAAACGCACTTGATGAACGTTTGGATGATCGTGATTTTTTCAGAGCAAGCAGAAAACATATTATCAATTTGGGTTGGGTAGAATCAATTGATACATGGTTTAATGGAGGCTTGTTAGTAAAGCTAAAAGGAGGCGAAAAAGTAGAAGTGAGTAGGAGACAGTCTGCTCGGTTCAGGGAAATGATGAGTCTGTAATCTTAATAAACCTAATCACGCCTCTAGACTAATTCACGAAGTAGAGTAATGATATCTTGAATGAGGATTTGATGAGGTTAGCGATAGATTTTAAATAAGCATGCCGTGTAAGTGTGTCTTATCACTTCGTTTTCTTGTTAAGAAAATTCACAGGTTGATTTGATCAAACTAAACTAGAATTTTTCTACAATAGAAACTTCACTTCATTTCTGAACCACTTCTAAAAATTCCTTTTCAATATGCCAATCTTTGGATAGTGTAAACATTGCGGTGGTTTCCATCTCCGTGACGTACCCTTTCACATAGTTTTCTTCCCAAACTTCTAAGAGATAACCCAAACGATCCTTCTCATTCATTTTTAAGAATATTTTCATAAAGAACTCTCGCGAACGCTCAAATGCAGATAAATAATCTTGGGCGATAAACGAATTGGCCCAGTTCATTTCATCCATGGCTCTTAAACGTTTTGCTGCAGCTTCCAGCATCTCTTTTTCATCATCATCTAGTCCATGAAAATGAAAAACAAGTGACTTCAACAGCATTACGGCTTTCTTAGTAAGATCGTCCATAGCTCAAAAATAGCGGTTATTCAGGAAAAAATAAGCGAAGAGAAATTTCATCGGCGATTAAAAAGCCAGAAGGTAGCAGTTTCATTTTATCGTCTTCTACCACCACAAGTTTCTGATGAATCAAATCGGTAATAAATGCATAATGCTCTTCCATCAAATCAATATTCCATTGTAATTTCAATTGATCAAAGTCAAGTCCTTTTATCGTCCTTAGACTTGTTAAAATCTGCTCATTAATTCGTTGAGTCCTTGAAAGATGCTCTACTTCAAAATGTTGAGCGCCTTTATTTATAAGGTTTAGGTATTTCGCATTACTTCGAATGTTGATGTGACGTTCTTTTCCATTAAAGGAGTGCGCCCCCGGACCAACTCCTAAATATGGCGTGCCTGACCAATAGGCGCCATTATGCTTAGATTCAAATCCAGTTTTACTAAAGTTTGAGACTTCATACTGGTCAAAGCCATTTTTATTTAAGTAATCTATGGCTTTTAGATATTGATTAGCAGCATCTTCTTCTGGAAGTTGAATGAGTTTATCTTCTTTCTCCCATTTACCAAAAACCGTCTTTTCTTCAATCGTTAATCCGTAAAGTGAGATGTGTTCTGGATTCAAACTCACCACCTGATTTAAATCACTCGTCCACGCATCCAAGCCTTCATCGGGTCTAGCATAAATAAGGTCGAGAGAAATGTTTTCAAAACCAGCATCTCGCGCACTCAAAAAGGCTTGCTTTGCTTCTGCAGATGAGTGAGCTCTATTCATCCACTTTAGTTTATTATCAAAAAAGGTTTGAATGCCTATACTGAGACGATTGATACCAAGTTTGAAAAGCTCATCAGATTTCTCTTTGCTAAGGTCCTCAGGGTTGGCTTCCAAGGTTATTTCTACGTCTTTTGATACAGAAAAATGATCCTTCACTGAGGAAAGAATAGATTGAATTTGCATTTCACTCAATAATGAGGGAGTACCGCCACCGAAATAAATCGTTTTAATCTCATCACCCAAGTATAAGTTGCGATCCGCAATTTCTTGGCCGATAGCATTGATCATTTCTGCCTGATTTTTCAAATTGGTGCTAAAATGAAAATCACAATAGTGACATGCCTGTCTACAAAACGGAATATGGATATAGATGCCTGCCATGGTTTCAACCTTCTAGCTAAATTGCGCAAACGTATGCAAAGAGGTCTGATTCTTTTGTTTTTTCTGAGCTCATTATGCGCTTATTCACAATTGGTATCAAAAATCATGGTGGATGGAAAGAGACAAGAAGAGAAGTCGTTCAAAGATTCTCTTGCACTTTCAAACCATGTGTTGAAACTTCAAAAGCAATACATAAGCGATGGTTATCTATTCACCAACCTTGATTCAATCTTTTTAGAGAATGAACAAGTTCATATTTATCTACACAAAGGCCAGAAGTATAATGCCAGAATAAAGTTAGGTGATGAAGTAAGAAGAAATCCTTCAAAACTGATATCTAAGACATTGGATGAATACACCTCGAATGGATATCCATTTGCTCAAGTTCGACTAGATTCAATTTCCTTTAGAAATGAAGTGTTAGAAGGGGAAATGATAGTAGAGGAAGGACCTGAAATTGTCTACGACACTGCCTTTCTATTCAGCCCGATCAAAACAAATAAGAGCTTCATATATCAACTATTGGATATTCAACCCGAGTCTCCTTTTGATGAAAGCAGTTATCGAGTAATTGCTAAAAAAGTAAGTAGAACATCATTTTTAGCAATAAAACGGCCTACCGATATTTCTTTTAGAAAAAATAAAGCCGTGATATTTCTCGATTTAGAGGAAAATCAATCCAATACTTTTCAAGGAGTTTTAGGATTGCAGCAAAGTCAGGCAAATACAAGTGAAGTCGTTGGCAGCTTGGACTTAGATATCAACAATCTATTTGCATCAGGTAAGGAACTAAATTTTTTTTGGGAGCGATTCGGAGAAAACTCTCAGCGATTAAATCTATTCTACAATCATCCCTTTTTTCTAGGCTCTAAAATATCTCCTACTTTTTCTTTTGATTTATTGAAACAGGACAGTGTTTTTCTTACTAGATCGACTGGTCTTGGGGTTAATACTTTCGTGTCATCCAAGACAAATCTCTCAATGCAGTTCCAAAGAACATCTGGCACGCTCTTGTCTACGGACGAATCGGTGATTGCCTCACGTGGCGTAGCTGATTTTGAAAAAAACACGTACCAGTTAGAGCTAAGAGAAGGTTTTTATGAGCAGTTGGGA
>CAYGTD010000079.1:0-3270 GCA_964352725.1 uncultured Roseivirgaceae bacterium | reverse complement strand
ACTAGAGACAAATTTTTTTCAAGGCGAAATAGATTTAGCTTATCAGCTAAAGGTTTTGAGGAGGCAGGCATTTTTTCATCATCTTTCCGCTCGACTGGTTCAAAATAGTGAATTATTGACCAATGAATTGTATCGTTCTGGTGGGCTCTCCTCTATTAGAGGGTTTAATGAGAAATTCTTTTTTGCAGATCGCTACATTTCCTCCAGAATGGAGTTTAGGTCTTTTTTTGAAGATAGGAGCTATTTATATGTGCTCTACGATCAGCTTTTCTATGGCAGAAACAATTTTGGTGAAAATCCTTTTGGAATTGGAATAGGTTTCGCACTCGCAACTTCATCTGGTCAGTTTAGTTTTGTGCTTGCTGCTGGAAAGTCAAAAAGTCAAAAAATTGATTTTTCAGGAATTAAAGCTCACTTTGGTTACGTTTCACGTTTTTAAATGAATAAAATCCTTGCTCTTATTTTTATCATCGCATCTGAGTTACTTTTTGCTCAGACAGATACCATCGTGGTGAATGATTATACAAAAGTGATGGTATCTACAGAAATTAGAAAAGGAGAAGTTACGCCTGTTACAAGCTTGGAAGGATTGTCTCAAGCAGGATTCTTCATTCACACCTTCCCTCAAGGCACTATCAAGCTGTGTAATGATGGCGAAACCTATGTATGGCTAAACGGAAAGCTGATAAAAAAAATCAATGGTTGCGACTTTTTTAGTCCAAAGCTATTTTACTCTGAAGCTAGTGTAGATACTGTTTTCATATCATTTACTACTACCAATACTTTCAGCAATTTTGAATGCTCATTAGTAAGATTTGAAAAGCTTCAAATAATTCAAGATGAGGTTTTGATAGTCAGAGAAGCAAGAAACAGCTTTTCGGAATTCACCATCATTGCTTTGGTTATTATTCTTGGTGTTCTTGGACTTTTAATAGGCCTGCATCCAGCACGTGTTTCATATATTATTGAAAAGTCATTCACATTTAAAACCAATACATATGAATTCATCAATACCAATTTTATAAGCTCACCTAGTCTCATTTCGTCTTCACTTTTGGCTCTTACGCTAGGCTTTCTTAGCGTTTATCTAAATGAGCTATTGCAGTTGAGACTTTTAGAAAGTAGTCAAAGCACAGTTGAATTTCTGATGGCATGGATTCAGTTTTCATTGGTTGTGTTTTTTACACTTTCAGTAAAAAGAATCTTGATTGATCTTATGTCAAGACTTTTTTATTTCAAGGAATTAAAGAATTATCAGTTATTCGATTTTATCAATTTCAACATCTTCTTTTTCTCAATAATTACATTTCTGGTCGTACTTGATTTTGTCTATTTCCCATCAGCAAAAAGTTTATTGTCCAATAATATTTTAATCGTTTTCCCAGCCGTGCTGATTATGTTTTTAGTGTGGTTCAGTTTAAAATTTGTTAATCACTCACCACGCAAAAAACTGATTATAATTTCCTACCTTTGTGCCACTGAAATTATACCAGCAGTATTTTTACTTAGCTGGTTCTTCAAATAATCACAAAAAAGGAAACTTACATGAGCGCAGCTGAAGAATTGATCGTTACCGATAAGGCACGAATGAAGAATGTAAAGAGCATATTAGTTTCACAGCCAGAACCATCCGACCCTAATTCACCTTACGTTAAATTATCGGAAAAATACAATTTGAAAATTGATTTTCGTCAATTTATAGAAATCGATCCGGTTGACATAAAAGAGTTCAGAAAGCAAAAAGTCAACATCTTAGACCACACTGCTGTAATTTTTACAAGTAGAAATGCTGTGGATCATTTCTTTCGATTAGCAACGGAGAGTAAGATTGAAATTCCTTCAGACATGAAGTACTTCTGCATTTCTGAGCAGACTGCTAATTATCTGCAGAAATACATTGTAATTAGAAAACGAAAAATATTCACCGGGGAAAGAACAGCGGCAGATCTTCTTGCAGTAATGAAGAAGCATAAAGCAGAAAAATTCATTTTTCCTTGCTCTAATATTAGGACTGATCATATTCCTAATTTTCTAGATGAGAATGGCTATACATGGTCAGAGGCAATTATATATAGAACAGTTTCTTCGAATTTATCTGATTTAGACGATGTTACTTATGATGTCATTGCCTTTTTCAGTCCGTCAGGAATAGAGTCTCTTTTAGAAAATTTCCCTGGCTTTAAGCAAAACAATACAAGAATTGCAGCTTTTGGGCCTACTACTTCAAAAGCAGTTACAGATGCGGGATTAATTCTTGACATCCAAGCACCACTTCCTAATGCACCTTCCATGACAGGTGCTCTGGAGGTTTACATTAAGCAAGCGAATAACTTGTAAAGAAATAGGGGTATAAAAGTTGTAAGCGTTATACTTACAATATGAACTTTCGATCTAAAGCAGGGCTCTTTTCTATATTGGTTGTTATCAGCCTTTCGGGTTTTGGACAAAATGATTTTTTTTTCAATCATTATATGTTTAATCCCACCTATTATAATCCAGCCTACGCAGGAATTGAAAGCAAAGCTTTTGCGGCAGCACACCATAGAAGTCAGTGGGTTGGATACGAAGCAAGCGCTGACCCAGGTGGCCCCCCTTCTACACAGCTCCTTTCCATAGTCATACCAATTCAAAGTGTTTTTTCTGGTGCTGGTCTTTCCATTTCTAATGATAAACAGCCTGGTCTTCGAAGTGTGCAGGCAAGATTTGCGCTTTCTGCTAAGAAAGATTTCAATTTTGGGCAAGTGTCATTAGGTATCTCTCCAGCCATCAATATTCAAACATTAGACCCAGGAGATTTCAGGCCATCCCAAGCTGAAGATTTCGGATCTAAGGAGTCAATAGCTAAACCTAACTTGCACGCAGGCATTTTTTATCAATCAAGAAAAAATTATTTCATTGGCGTTTCTGCCGAAAATTTATTGGAACCATCATTCAACTTCGGAGGCTCAGAAGATGGTGATTATTTTAAAAGGAGCTACTTGTTATATGGGGGAACTAATTTTGGGATTTCAAGACAGTTAATTTTAAAACCAACTATTTTGCTTAGATCTGATATCAACACTCTAACTTTCCAACTAGGAGCAATTGCTACGTATGGAGAGAGAATGTGGACTGGACTTGCTTTTCAAAGATCTGAATCCCTTACTTTGTTTTTAGGATATTCGTTTTTAGAAGATAATAAATTGAAAGTCGGTTATTCATTGGATTATGTCGTAAAGGATAGAGAAGCTAAGCAATCTACCTCTCACGAAATTTTTCTGAGATATGATT
>CAYGTD010000078.1:0-12860 GCA_964352725.1 uncultured Roseivirgaceae bacterium | reverse complement strand
CATTAACTCATAAATACTTCTAAGATCATCATTGACAGATGCTGAAAGCTTCGTTGAGATTAATATCACTAGTAAAAAAAATATCCTCATTCCTAATAACTGAACTACTTGATACAAGTATAAAAAAAAACACCGAGAGAAACTCTGTTCTTTCGGTGAATTAGTATTGAATTAGGTTAAGATCGATTAGTTGTCGGATGGAGGAGGAGGTGGTGGTGGAGTATTATCTACAGGTTTATTTCCATCTCCTGTTCCATTGCTGTCTAGCGTAGCATTTAATTCAGTATCCTGAATTAATTCATCCATTGTAGCATCTTCTTGGCAAGCACCTAATGTTAAGCCGCCAATCACAATCAATAAGGTTAATAGTTTTCTTTTCATAACTGTAATGTTTTTAATGATTCTATAAAACTAATCAATAATATTTAAAATTACACATAACTACTTATATTTTTTATCTTTATATTACTGTCTTTTAACTGAATGATTATTAAACAGTTACATATAATATAAATCAATATATTATTTTATTTAACTGAATAATTTGATCTAAACTGACTGTTATCTAATTTCGAATTATGAATAAATTTTATTGGATTTCGTTACTTGCTTTTATTGTTAGCTGTTCACCAAACGAAAAATTTGAATCTTTTGGAGATGAGATTTCCTCTGCTGACTTTATTGGAGTTTCTGAGCTATTGGCATCAGTTGATGAAAATGAAAATCAATTCAAAGTAAAAGGAACTGTTGAGGAGGTTTGCCAGATGAAAGGATGCTGGATGACCCTAAGAAACGAAGAAGGAGTTTCTATTCGAATTACATTCAAAGACTATGGATTCTTTGTGCCTAAAGACATTAGTGGGAGAGAAGTAATTTTGAAAGGTGTGGCATTCAAAGAAGAATTAGAAGAAGACGTAGCTCAGCATTATGCGGAAGATGGCGGTCTTCAATATAACGAATCAATGAGAAATCAGATTTCTTTCGTGGCAGAGGGTGTTCTTCTAGCAGAAATTTAATTGTAGAGACTTCTTTTCTTCTGCTTTAAAAATATTTGACGGAAAGTTGTTCCTGAGATAGCAGCAAATCCGCCAACAAGTCCTCCAACAAGTCCTGTAATTAGGATCAAATAAAATGATTCGTTGACAGGAAATAGCTCAACAATAAGGTTGGAGAAGTTTGATTCGTTGACTACATCCAAGCTCCATGCGTAACCAATCCAGACAAGTCCTACTCCTAGAAAACCAGCTACAAAAGCATTGAGACTAGTTGAGGGTGAAATGTAACACACCGCAAAAGCAATAACCATTGCTACCCACCAAAAAGCAAGAGGTGAAATAAAGTATGTAAGAGCGCCAATCGCGATAAGTCTTATAAGAAGCTTCATTGCTTTGATTTTAGAGTAACTGAGTATTTTATTTGTTCATGAGATGCACTGAGATCATTCTTGAAAAGCAGCTTATTGTACTTCCCAGATGCCCAATCATCTATCATATGTCCGTATGTAGGATTCCCAGGATTTCCTGATTGACTTCCAGGATACACTCCCCATGCATTTACTTGTCCATCACCAAGTTCCACCACCATACGCCAAGACGGCCCGTGGGTAGAGGATGCTGCATTTACTATAGAACTATAACCTCCTATTTTTACATTTCCTCTGCTGAATGGATCTAGTTTAAGCAAATGCTTAATAGTTGTATTCTTGAATTGATACCACAATAGTGAGTTGCCCTCTTTAGCAATGTATTCTTCCAATTCCTTAATGGTTTCTTTAAATGTTATCCTAAATAAATCACCCACAGTTTCTTTTACGGACGTTGATTGGTTATCTATCATTTCAAAATCAGGTAGATTTTTTAAGATGTAAGTGGTATTATACCAGTTCGGACGATATAGGTTTACTTCACTGCTATCTATCTCATCCCAAAGTTTATTATTAAGGAGTTTCCACCAAGTTTGATAAATAGATGGAGCTTGGAGATCTGGACTACTAAAAAAATCCCAGTTACTAAGCTGAGCGAAATATTTACTCTCTAGATCTGTAAAAGAAGCAGTGTCTAAACTATCTAGCATCATAGGCAGTATTTCTGAAGCATTGTAGTTGAAATTGTCATGTTGAAGCTTCATCATATCTTCTACTTTGATGTCATTTAATACCTTTAAGCGATCATTAATCCGCCTACCTCTGTAATGCTCAAAACTATAATCGTATTGATAATATGGATAAAGTGAATCTGCTGCGTGCTGATTTGCAGAAGAAACAAAATTTCTTGGAGGATTAAGCACATGAAGGTTATGAGATTGTGGCATAAACGCTTTCCACTCATGATCAATATTACTTCCATCCATCAAAAATTTCCCTTGTTCTTCCCACTTAACAGGAAACTTCCCATTTATCCAAAGGGCAATATCTCCACTAACAGAAGCAAAAGAATAATTTTGAGGTGGACCAGAGAAATAACTAAAAGCTTCCACCCATTCTTCGTAATTGGCCGCTTTATTTCCTAAATAAATGGCTTTCAATTCTTTTGAAGCATCATGAGCTGTCCACTTCATAGCAAGATTAGATATTTCACTCTTACTACCGTTAAAATTCCTGTCGTATACGACAGGACCATGATGAGTATATATGATAGTATCGTAAAAAGTACTACTACCTTTCACTTCAAATTTCTCAATTACCTTCTTAGTGGGGACCCAATTTCCATTGTACTTATATTCATCCCTACTGCGATCTTTAAACTCGATATAATACCAATCTACAAGGTCTCTTTTGGCATTTGTATTCCCCCAAGCTATAGAGTCATTAAACCCAATAACAATTCCTGGACCGCCAGGTAATGTAGCACCCATACTATTAAATCCTGGAGCACTCATTTGCATTACGTACCAAATGCTTGGCTGATTAAGACTTAAATCGGGCTCATTCGTTAGGATAACTCTTCCATTTGCCGTTTTTTCTCCGCCTACAACAAAACTATTACTCCCATTATTAGGGTCAGGCTTTTGAATAACTGGATCTGTAAACTGCAATGGGAAACTTACGTCAGGTTTCTTAACTTTGATTGGGTCAAAATCAAAAACTGTTCCTTTAGGGATCACAGGATCAATCACAGCTGGTCTTTCAGGATATAATATTTCAAATATGTCTCTTCCCCAAAGCTTTAAAGCATTTGTATGTTCAAGGTCACGTTCTCCCCTGGAAAGCATGTTATTCATATTGGAAATCATGAGAAAACACTTATAAGGAGTCCATTTTTCTGGCTTATAATCCAATAGCTTGTATTCTATGGGGTAATCCTTATAGCTTAGAGATTGAATGTATGCATTAACACCCTCGGAATAAGCTTCTATCAGTTGGTAGATCTCAGGTTCTTCTTTTTTGAAGGCTTCTTCAGAGTTCTGGGCACCAAACTTTAAGCCTATTCTTCTTTGACCTCTATCAAATTTTAACGCTTGATCTCCTAAAATTTCGGATACTCTACCATCAGCTGCTAATAGTTGAAATTCCATTTGCCATAATCTATGATAGGCTGTGATATATCCCTGAGTAAAGAAAAGATCTTTTTCAGATTGTGCAGAGATGTGTGGAATCATTAGCTCATCAAAATAAACGTTGACACTATCATCTAAAAAAGTTTGATCAATTTCTTGATTTAATGAAATGACCTCATTCTCTGCATTCTGCCAGAATCCGTGAAATGGACTCAAGAATTTTCCTAATGGAGGTACTTCTTTAATTTTAGAATTTAGGGTAATACCTAAAGCTAAAGTGATAGCAAATGAGAGAACAAATCGGAAGGTCTTCATGCTGATTGATTTCGCTTAATTATTTGGCAGACGAAAAATATCAAATAAATAGGGCAATGCCTATTTTAGCCATGCATGGTTGCAAGAAAAATTTATACTTATGGAATAAAGCCTGTTTTTGATTGGTTGTTTGCTTTAGTCTTGCTTTTTATTCTTTCCCCACTGCTTGTCTTGGTTCTTATTGTTTTATCAATTCATTTTTCAGGGAAGCCATTTTTTATTCACAGGAGGGTAGGAAAGAGTAATCAAGTTTTTTGGATGCTGAAATTTAGATCAATGACGGAGATAAAAGGTGATGATGTATCTCATCAAGATCGAATAACTGGAGTCGGACGTTTTATACGTAAAACCTCCATAGACGAATTACCACAACTAGTCAATGTATTGAAAGGGGACATGTCTTTGATTGGGCCGAGACCTTTACCCATTGAATATCTACCTTATTATAATTCAGAGGAGATAAAG
Source organism: uncultured Roseivirgaceae bacterium (assembly GCA_964352725.1). GTDB lineage: Bacteria > Bacteroidota > Bacteroidia > Cytophagales > Cyclobacteriaceae > Ekhidna. The sequence goes on along the minus strand of CAYGTD010000078.1, from coordinate 8,585 downwards.
CGTCATTTGGTGAAACCTGGTATAACTGGATTAGCTCAAATAAATGGTAGAAATAAAGTTGAATGGAGTGAAAGACTGAAAGCTGATGTAGCTTATGTTGATAAGGTTTCCTTTCCCCTTGATATTAAAATTTTAATTCAAACATGTTTCACATTGTTCAAATTTAATAATACCACATTTAAGGATGGTAAGGTGATTACTTTTACAGAATACGCATCCAAAAGGTGAAAAATCAACGCATTTATCTATCCCCTCCAAATGTTGGTATAGAGGAGGCCACCAGCCTCTCTCAAGTTGTGAGTGAAGGCTGGATATCCTCCGTTGGTTCATTTATAGATTTATTTGAAACAAATCTTGAAAAAATCTATCCTAACAGGAGAGTTTTAGCGCTAAATTCAGGGACATCTGCATTACACCTATCTGTCATTCTTGCTGGAATTGGAAAAGGAGATACTGTGGGTGTGAGCACTCTAACCTTCGCGGCTTCTGTGAATGTAATTTTATACCAAGATGCAATTCCTGTTTTTATAGATAGTGAGTTGGATACATGGAATCTTGATCCAGATTTACTTCGAGAGTATCTACATAATACCGATAGGAAGCCTAAAGCTATTATTGTCACCCATTTGTATGGAGTGCCAGCTCGGATTGATGAAATCAAGCAAGTGTGTGAGGAGAATAGTGTCATTTTAATTGAGGATGCAGCTGAGGCGGTTGGATCCACCTTCCAGCAGGAGGCTCTTGGCTCATTCGGGGACTTTGGAATCTTATCATTTAATGGAAATAAGATCATTACAACAAGTGGGGGTGGGGCTTTAATTTGTAATAATAGAAACTACGAAAGAGGCCTTCACTTATCTACTCAGGCCAATAGTGGAAGACTGGATTACTATCATAAGGAAATAGGGTATAACTATCGGATGAGTAATGTTTTAGCAGGCATTGGTGTAGCACAACTGAACAAACTCAAAGACTTTGTATCTACTAAAAGATCAACTTTTGAGTATTATAAAAAACACTTATCTGAATGGTTTGAGTTTCCTAACGAACCTGATAATTCATTTTGTAATAGATGGTTGACCACTCCAATTGCTAAGGAAGGTTTTGACATTGAAAAATTAATGGCTCATTTAGATAGTATAAATATTGAATCTAGAAGGTTGTGGAGACCCATGCATTTGCAGCCAATATATAAGCAGTTTAAGTCCTTAGGAGGCGCTGTGTCAGAAGGTCTATTTAGAAAGGGAATTTGCCTACCCTCCGGAACTGGACTTACTAAGAAGCAAATTGAAAAGGTGATTCATGAGATTAGATCTTTTATTTCTTAGCTAAGGTTTCCTAGCAAAGAAACTTGGAGGAATAAAAAATTCAGCTTTAATACTAATTAGCAAATAGCTGTCTTTATTGGATGAATCACCTCTACGTGACCCTGGAATCATTTGATCATAAATTTCAGGATTGACAACTCCAATTTCGTTTTTTCGATTACTTAATAATTCTGAAGTAGAACTTGCAAAATCGGTAGCAAAGTTTTTAGATACATCATCTAGGTAATCAGTAAATGTGAAGTTGTAAGTAATTTCAAAATTCACATTTGTGAAATCATTTATTTTAAATTTGGCTCCAATGCCAGCGGGGATTGTTACCGTCCATTTTTTATAATCTACTCCTTCAGTTTTAGCCTCTCTTAATGCATACGTCTGACCACTTAATTCTGCAGTTGGATTAAAGTTGAGGAAACCAACGCCCGTAACCAAGTATGGGTCGAATATCCATCGTCGATAGTAATCACCCTGATAGCGTTTTAAATAATGAATGGTATTGAGCTGAACTTGAAAGTTTCTCGATTTGAACGAAAGATTTCGTTGTTTTTGAAATGAACTATCAGGCGCTGTTTTATCGGTTCCATTTAAAGTGAAATAAGTAGCCTCTATTCTAGCTCCTAGTCTATTGAGAAGACGAGCTTCTATTCCGACATTAAGTTGAGAGATATTATTGTTGATGCTATTGCTGTTATTAAGTTCTCCAAAGTATGTAGCTGATCCAGTACCAGCAGTAACAGAGAAATAGCGATCATTGAATTTCCAAGACAGGAAATTTTGACCATGTGTTATCAGAGTGATGAGTAAAAGAAAAGAAGAGAGGATATATTTCATTCAGGGTCAAAAATAAATGCAGAAATGTTCCCAATCACATAAGTGAACGGAAAACCATCCCTGCAAGTATTACCCTAACCTTTTACTTCTTGTCATCCAGACTCTTTCAGTAATTAGAAATGCTGCAAGAATTATTAATGAAAAAATTGTTGTTACCATAACTGTCGACATTTAATCACACAATGATAATTGAATTATCGAGCTGTTGGCATAATGGTAAAATTCCATAATGGAATAAGCATAATGACTATTGTGTGATTATTTCAAGGATTTTTTGGGCACAAAAAAAAGCAACCCTTCACGGATTGCTTTTGAGAGGCGCTAAGCGGATTCGAACCGCTGTAGAAGGTTTTGCAGACCTCTGCCTAGCCGCTCGGCCATAGCGCCATTGTTATATACAAAGTTATTTAAAAACAGGTCATCGCTAATACAATGACCTGTTTATATCTAAAAAGATTACTCTTTTTCTTCTTTTTTATCGTCTTTCGCTTTTGCTTTTGGAGCTGCTTTCTTTTTCTGAACAGGAGCTCCACCTTCCATCTTGTCTTTTAGAGCAGAAAGAGCTGATAAATCCCCAAGCGTAGATTTTTCTACTTCTTTATTGATTTTATCAAGCGTATTTCCTTTCTTTCCAGAAGGAGCTGCCTTCGGAGTTTGTTCTTTAGGTTGCTCAGCTTCTTTATCCCAAACAGATGTATGAGAAAGTACAATTCTCTTATCATCTTTAGAGAATTCTAATACTTTGAACTCTAAAGTTTCTCCTTCAGAAGCGTTTGAACCATCTTCTTTCTTAAGGTTTTTAGTCATAACCTGACCTTCAAGTCCGTATGGAAGCTCCAATGTTGCAAACTTATCTCCAGAACCTGTGATAGTACATTTGTGTACTGAACCTTTAGTGAAAACAGTTTCGAAAGTATCCCAAGGGTTTTCTTCCAAGTGCTTATGGCTCAATGCCAATCTTCTATTCTCAACATCAAGCTCCATCACTTTTACTTCTAGCTCTTCACCAACCTTCACATATTCTGAAGGGTGCTTGATTTTCTTAGTCCATGAAAGATCAGAAACGTGTACCAATCCGTCAATACCTTCTTCAAGTTCGATGAACAATCCAAAGTTGGTGAGGTTTCTAACTGTTCCTTTATGTTCTGTGCCAACAGCGTAGTTAGTAAGTACATCTTGCTTAGTCCAAGGATCTTCAGTCAATTGCTTGATACCAACAGACATTTTTCTTTCTTCTCTATCAATAGTAAGCACTACCGCTTCGATTTCATCACCAACGTTTATAAAGTCTGATGGATTTCTCAAGTGTTGAGACCATGACATTTCAGAAACGTGAATAAGTCCTTCGACTCCAGGTATAATTTCAAGGAATGCACCATAATCAGCAACATTCACAATCTTACCTTTTACCTTCGATCCTACATCAATAGTGGTATCTAAAGAATCCCATGGGTGAGCAGTCAATTGCTTCATGCCTAGTGAAATTCTTTGCTTGTTGTCATCAAAATCAAGAACTACAACGTTCACTTTTGCGTCCAACTTAAGCACTTCCTCTGGGTGATTAATACGACCCCAGCTAATATCAGTAATGTGAAGTAATCCATCTACACCACCAAGATCGATGAATACACCAAAGTTGGTCATGTTTTTGATTACTCCTTCTAGTACCTGACCTTTTTCAAGGTTATTAAGAATAACAGCTTTTTGTTCTTCAAGATCCTTCTCGATAAGGACTTTGTGAGATACAACAACGTTATCATTTGTGTAGTTGATTTTCACCACTTTCACTTCCATAGACTTACCTACAAAAACATCAAAGTCTCTGATAGGCTTCACATCAATTTGTGATCCTGGAAGGAATGCTTCAACACCGTAAACATCTACTATAAGACCACCTTTAGTTCTTCTCTTAACAAAACCTTCGATGATGTCATCATTGTCCAAGCCACTTTGAATAGCTTCCCAAGCCTTAACAATTTTTGCTTTTCTTCTTGAAAGAACAAGTTGCCCGTTTGCATTTTCTTGCTCTTCAATATAAACAGTCACTTCGTCTCCAACCTTAAGTTCTTTTACATCTCTGAATTCAGATAATGCAACTAATCCATCAGATTTGAAGCCTATGTTTACAATTACATCTCTATCAGTAATTCCAACAACATGACCATCAATTAATTCTTTTTCGCTGATTTCAGTTAATGTACCGGCGTACATTGCTTCCATTGCAGCACGATCCTCTTTCGAGTATTCATCGTCGAATCCATCGCTATCAAAATCATAGTCTTCCATCGGCTCAGGCTCAGGATATGATTTTTTTTCTTCTTTGACTTCTGGTTCTTCTTTAGCTTCAACTTTCGGAGCTTCCTCTTCTTTCGTTTCAGCTTTAGGCTCTTCAGCCTTCACTTCTGCTTTTTCTTCAGCTACTTCTTTAGTATCTTCTACTTTAGGAGCATCTTCATTTTTAGCAGGAGTCTCAGATTTAGCTTCGGCTTGAGCCTCTACTTTTTCTTCTTTTGCCTCTTCTGTTTTTTTTGTTTCTGCTTTAGCTGCTGGAGCTTTCTTAGCAGTGGTTGCCTTAGACGTAGTTTTCTTTTCTGTCTTTGGCGCTTCTTCTTTCTTAGCCATAATTCAAATTGACTCCTCTTATAGGTACACTATTCTGGATGGAGTCAGCACAGAATAGCTTTTTTATTAAACAAATTCTGATAAATCAGAAAGTTCCATTTTGGAACGGAGCGCAAATTTAGGTAAAATGAATTGATAATACTCCTATTGAACTAATTTTAGGCTTGAAGAAAATACACCTAATTATGAAGCTATTTAAATATCTTTTTTTAATCACAGTTGTTTATGCATGTCAACCAAAAGCCGAACCCAAAGTAATGGCTGATATGGTATTGTTCAATGGAGCCATCTACACTGTAGATGATAATAACTCAATGGCAGAAGCAGTTGCCATTAAAGCAGACACTATCCTATTCGTTGGAAAAAGAAGTGATCTCGATAATTACATTGGAGAGGAGACTGAAAAAATTGACTTGAATGGCAAGACGATGGTTCCTGGCTTGGTCGAAGGTCATGCTCATTTGATGGGGGTAGGCTACAATTTATTGAATGTTGACTTAATGTATGCTCAGTCATATGATGAAGTTATTAAAATGGTGCAGGAGAGAGCTAAATCAACCCCTAAAGGTGAATGGATACTAGGAAGAGGGTGGCATCAAGACAAGTGGGTCAATCAGCCCGAGCGTATGTTTAGAAACCTACCGACACATCACGCTCTTTCGGAAGCGGTTCCAGACCATCCCGTTTTTTTAAGTCATGCAAGTGGTCACATGGCTTTAGCTAATGCTCAGGCCATGGAATTGGCAGGAGTAAAATCGGATGCCGCACAACCTGACGGTGGAGAAATCTTTAAAGGAATGGATGGACCGACAGGTATTTTTAATGAAACAGCTCAGGGTGTAGTCTGGAAAGTAATCCCATCTACATCCAAAGAAAATGCAGAGCAAGCATTACAACTTGCGATTAATGAGTGTTTGAAAAATGGAATTACCTCTTTTCATGATGCAGGTTCACCAGGACTCGTAAACCTATCTAAGGAATTTGGCGATCAGGACAAATTGGACATACGCTTGTACATCATGCTAAGAGGTGATTTAAATGAGATGAATGATTATTTCCAAAAAGGTCCGGATATCGGTCTTTATAATGATCACCTAACCGTGCGAGCCATTAAGATGGCGGCTGATGGAGCATTAGGTAGTAGGGGAGCATGGCTTATTGAGGAGTATACAGATGCTTCAGGTGAATATGGACATGAGGTTGAGCCCATGACACACATTGACTCACTTACTCAAGTAGCCTATAAAGCAGGTTTTCAGGTGTGCATTCATGCTATTGGTGATCGAGCAAACAAAGAAGTGCTTGACTTATATGAAAGAACTTTCCAAGCTGGCTTACAAGAAGATCCTCGATTTAGGATTGAGCATGCTCAACACATGCGTGGGGAAGATATTCCTCGATTTGCCGAGCTAGGTGTTATCCCAGCGATGCAAGCAATACATATGGCTTCAGACCGTCCATGGGCTATTGATAGATTAGGCAAGAAGAGAATTGAGGAGGGTGCCTATATGTGGCAGTCATTGTTAGAATCGGGTGCACGAATTGTGAATGGTACAGATGCACCAGTTGAGCCCATCGATCCTCTTCCAAGCTTTTATGCTTCAGTGGCAAGAAAAACATTGAAAGGAACGCCAGAGGAAGGCTATGAGATGGATCAAAGGATGACTAGAGCGCAAACATTGAGATCGTACACATTGGATGCAGCATACGGGGCATTTATGGAAGATATCATTGGATCTATTGAGGTAGGAAAATATGCCGATTTTGCCATCCTAGATAAAAACATCATGGAAGTACCAGAACAAGAAATATTGGATTCGAAAGTTACCATGACCATCATCGGTGGTGAAATAGTCTACGAGCTCAAATAGAAGAAAATTGATAGTTCAGCAAAACGCTTCACTTAAACCCTACAATACATTTGGGCTTGATGAAAATGCAGGCTTCATCGCGACTGTTGATTCCGTTGAAGATTTAGACGAGATATTTCAGACGAGTAGATTTAGGAGTCTGAAGAAAATGGTACTTGGAGGAGGCTCTAATGTGTTATTCACAAGAGGTTTTACAGGTCTTGTTGCCAAAAATGAGATAAGAGGAATTTCAGTCCAAAAGGAAACGAATGATGAGATATTAGTTGCTGCTGGCGGAGGTGAGAATTGGCATCAGTTTGTGCTATGGTGCGTAGAAAAAGGATATGCTGGAGTAGAAAATCTTTCTTTGATTCCTGGAACGGTTGGGGCAGCACCCATGCAAAATATCGGAGCGTATGGCGTGGAGCTAAAAGAAGTTTTCCATTCTTTAGAAGCTTATGAAATCAAATCTGGTAAAACCATTACGTTTTTTAAGGAAGACTGCAAGTTTGGTTATCGCTCAAGTGTATTCAAAGGAGAGTTAAAAGGAAAATATGTGATCACTAAGGTTTCATTCTTACTTCATAAGAAACCTACTTTTAATCTTTCTTACGGAAATCTGAAGCAAACATTGGAAGAAATGAGAGTCGATGAACTCACGTTGAAAAATGTATCTCAGGCTGTAATAAATATTCGTCAATCAAAGTTGCCAGACCCAATGGATCTTGGTAATGCTGGAAGTTTTTTCAAAAATCCGATCATTGAAAAGTTGCATTTCGAAGCTTTAAAAGCACAATTTCCAGCTATTGGTTGCTATCCAATAGATGATGAAAATGTAAAAGTCCCAGCTGGTTGGTTAATTGAACAAGCAGGGTGGAAGGGGTACCGTGATGGTGATATTGGTGTTCATGATAAGCAAGCTTTGGTATTGGTTAATCATGGAAATGGAAGAGGAAAAGATATTTTTAAGTTGTCTAATGAAATCATAAAATCAGTTCAAGGTAAGTACGGTGTAGATCTGGAAAGGGAAGTGAATATTGTTTAATACTTAAATACTCTACTTAATATTTTGATTTTCATTTGGTTATGAACTGTATCAGTGCCGCCATTCCCGCCTAGGCGGGAATCTGCTTATTAGATTTATATGTTTAACCTGTAAAGTATTTTCAGAACGATACATATGTAGTGTTTTTATTTTACTTTTCTTTCTCATACAAAACAGAAAGTGTTTTAGTTAACATTATTGGAATTACTGATCGATGTGTTTCGTTTTCAAAAATGTACCATTCTAAATCTAACTTGTCAGACTCGTAATCTATAAGATTGGTACTCAACTTTACCATTCTTGGAACCATGCTTGAGCTTTCTAATTCACCAACCGAGATAAAGACTTTAGTTGGTGGAATATTCCATTCTATTTTGTTGTCAAATTTATTTTTTATTTCTGTAACAGCCTGATTTAAAAATTCTTCATCATCCCAATAAAGCGAAGGGCTATTTATTCCGAATCGAGTAAAATAGCCATCAGAATTAATTAAACAAAAGGCTGTAAACAACCCTCCAAGTGAATGCCCTGTAATTCCTCTATCGTTGTTTGTTTTATAATGTTTGTCTACATATGGAACTATTTCATTTTTGATACTCTCCAAAAATTTCCCTGCGCCACCTGTCTTTACAGTTCCCTTTGGAACACCATATCTTTTATCCGCCTTTCTTTCACTCAAAGTATCAACTGATATTGTATAATCAAAGTACCTGTTAACAGCCCAACTTTTTGCATCAAGGCCCGACCCAATTCCAACAACAATTACGTCCTTTGTTTTTCCAATCGAGCTAAAACGTTTATTTATCGGATTAAATATTTCAAAACTTCGGCTTCCATCTAAAACATATAAAACTGGATAACTAATAGTGTCTTTAGTGGAATAACTACTTGGAAAAGATATGTATAATTGAT
>CAYGTD010000077.1:0-12891 GCA_964352725.1 uncultured Roseivirgaceae bacterium | reverse complement strand
AGGAAGTTTCTAAGAATGGTGGAAATAAAGTAGCTGATGTTGTCATTAAAGACTTAAATGCATTGAAAGAGACGCTGGTAATCACCACGGGAGACAACTATGTCGCCTCAGCAGAGCCTCAATTGAGAAGTAAGATTGGTGAACTATATAGCAAAATTGCTTCTGGTTATGAGCCACCTTCAGCTTCAGAGCAAGAGAACCTTTCATTGCTTGACGAACGGTTTGAAAAGGCTAAAAATGACTTTAGTTACATCAAATCTAAAAAGGTTCCTAAAATGGAGAAATACATGGAAGGAAAAGGTATTAGTACTATTAAGTTAAAAACTTATAAGGAGTTTATTGATAACTAATTTGCACATCAATTGAACTTAATTGAAGAGCCATTCTGAAATCAGAATGGCTCTTTTGTTTCCGAATAATTCATATCTCTATGACATTGATATTTGATATATTGGACTGGATTTGAAAACATAACTGGTTAGATGATAAAAAGATTAATCAATCTTGGTGTTACTAAAAAATTGAAAACGGAAGAAGCCCAAATTGTTCGATTAACGAACCTCATGGGATTAACACCTCTCACTATCTACCTATTCTATTTCTGGTATGGGTTTCATTACGACCAGCTATACTCAATCATTCTGGCCGTCACAATGACTATTCTTACTTCAATTGCCTTAATCTTTAATAGTTATCAAAAATACAGTATAGCTAAAGCATTATTATTCACACTAAATAGCATCAGTATTTGGACTACTTATCATATGTTCAATGGAGACTATTCCGTTCTTAGTTTTTTCTTTCCAATTCTATTTTGCTTTCCTCTATTCTTTAATCTTAAAAATGAAAAAAGAACATTCATATTTTCTTTTACTTTTTCATTGTTATGCATCATTTCAAGCTTTATTGTACCAAAGCAACTAATTCATGCAATCAATCTAACTCCCGAGATTAGTGCAATAACAGATCTATTTCATATCACACTTTCATTCATCCTTACAATCATAATTTCATATATCATCTTTAAAAACCGCTATTCAACTTATGAAAAACTAATTCTTGAAAGAGAAAAGGCAGAAAATGCATTTATCAGACTACAACAAACTCAAGCTCATTTGGTACAGAATGAAAAGATGGCTTCATTAGGGACACTTTTAGCTGGTGTCAGTCATGAGATTAACAATCCTCTCAACTTCATTAAAGGAACAGTGGATATCTTTGAGCAAGATTTTAATAAAGATTTTGGTGATGCTCCGTCCAATTATTCAACCTATTTCCAAATACTGAACGAAGGGGTGTCAAGGTTGAGCAATATCACCAAAAGCCTGAATCATTTCAATCATCAAACTCCAAGTTTTGAAAACGACTGTGATTTGGCACTCATTTTAAATAATTGCTTAATCATCTTAAAATTTGAACTTAAAAATCGAATTACCATTGAAACAGAATTACCATCAAGTATACCTGTTAAAGGCAATTCGGGCCAATTACATCAAGTCTTTTTAAACATTATCTCAAACGCAAGTCATGCCATGGAAAGTAAAGGGACGCTTTCCATAAAGCATTCTCACTCAAAAAATGGAGTTTCAATAGCAGTAAGCGACAATGGTAAAGGGATTGCTAAAGAAAGTTTGGAGAAAATTTTCGATCCATTTTATACTACTAAAGACCCAGGTAAAGGCACTGGATTAGGGCTTTCTATTGCTTATAAAATTGTCAAGGATCATAATGGTACAATAGATATTAAGTCTGAACCAAACAATGGCACTGAAGTAATTGTGCATCTGCCTAAATAACTTGGTGAAGAAATTCTAGCATTAATGATACATCCAATAAATTTGTTGTCATAACAACTTAAAATCCATGACCAAGCACCCCTCTACTTTTCATTATGGTGAAGATCACTTAACCGCAGGTATCGCCCTTTCTATTGCCAGAGGTTACACCAAAGGAATTATATCTGAATCTGCCAGAACATCTGTCAAAAAAAGCAGCGCAGTAGTAGATACTATTTCCAAAGGAGAAAAAGCTGTCTATGGAATCAATACCGGTTTTGGACCACTGTGCACGACCATGATTTCTAAAGAAAAAACCAAAACGTTGCAGAAAAACATTTTGATGAGTCATGCTGTAGGAGTTGGTGAGCCAATAGAAGATGAAATTGCTAAGCTCATGATGGTTTTGAAAGTGCATGCACTTTGCAGAGGATTTTCAGGTGTTCAGGAAACTACACTAGATCGAATCATTTGGCATATTGATAATGATGTAATTCCATTGGTTCCCGCGCAAGGTTCCGTCGGAGCATCTGGAGATTTGGCCCCACTCTCCCATTTGTTTTTGCCTCTGATTGGATTAGGAAAAGTAAAATACAATGGAACATTTGTTCCTTCTCAAGAATGACTAGAAAAGGAAGGTTTGGATCATATCCAATTAGGACCTAAAGAAGGTTTAGGACTTATCAACGGAACACAGTTTATTGCTGCATTTGGCGTTTGTGTAGTCGAACGACTTCAAAATGTATTGGCACATGCTGATATCACTGGAGCGATGATGATTGAAGGTTTATTAGGCTCTGTGAAACCATTTGCTCCTGAATTACACGAGCTAAGAGCTTACAAGGGCAATAGACATGTTGCTGAGCGAATTAGAAATTTTCTTCATGAATCAGAAGTAGTTCACTCGCATGCAAATTGCGCAAGAGTGCAAGATCCTTACTCTCTAAGGTGTATGCCGCAAGTGCATGGAGCTTCTAGAAATGCTTGGCTTCACCTTAAGGAATCGTTAGAAATAGAACTTAATTCAGTTACCGACAACCCTGTGGTATTCAACGAAGATCATACCATTAGTGGAGGGAATTTTCATGGGCAACCAATGGCCTTACCACTAGATTATGCTTGTCTTGCCGCATCTGAAATAGGAAGTATTTCTGATAGAAGAATCTACCTCTCATTAGAAGGAGATACTCCAGGAGTTCCTAAGCTGTTGCTAAAAGAAACAGGAACAAACTCTGGTTTTATGATTCCTCAGTATACTACAGCTGCATTGGCTAGTGAGAATAAAGGGCTTTGTTTTCCAGCAAGTGCAGATAGCATTCCTACTTCACTAGGTCAAGAAGATCATGTGAGTATGGGGTCAATCGGAGGGAGAAAAGCCTTACGAGTCATAGAAAATGCGGAAAAAATTATTGGTATTGAATTGTATTGTGCAGCTCAAGCTCTGGACTTTCATTCTCACTTGAAGTCCAGTAAAGTAATGGAGGCATTGCACCTAGAAGTGCGAAAGCATATTACACATGTGAACAATGACCGAGTGATGTCTGATGATATGGAAATAGCCATTGAAATAGTGAGAAGCAAGAAATTGGTTGAGTTAGCTAATGAGGTTGCCAAGAAAAATAATCTTTCACTTGAGACAGAATTCAGTAGTGACTTTGACACTTACTAGAAGATCTAATTTCTAATAATCTAACATCTAATATCTAGATTAAATGACATTCAAAGAACAAATACTTCAAGGAATTCCAACTACTCTTCCAGCAAAGAAGCCTTTAAAGGAAGGAGAAAATCATGCTCCAAAGAGAAAGGACATTCTTTCAGTAGAAGAAAAGAAGCTTGCTATACGTAATGCGCTGCGCTATTTCCCTAAAGAATGGCACAAAGAACTAGCCGTTGAATTTGCTTCTGAACTAAATGATTTTGGTAGAGTGTATATGTACCGTTTCATGCCCGAATATGAAATGGTTGCTCGTCCTATTTCAGAGTATCCTGCACAATCTCAGCAAGCCGCAGGCATTATGTTGATGCGTCACAACAATTTGGATCCTGCCGTCGCTCAGCATCCTGAGGAACTCATCACTTATGGTGGAAATGGGGGTGTGTTTCAAAATTGGGCTCAATACCTGCTAACGATGCAATATTTAGCTCAAATGACTGATGAGCAGACACTTCACATGTATTCAGGTCACCCAATGGGTTTGTTTCCCTCTTCAAAAGAAGCACCTAGAGTAGTGGTTACAAATGGAATGATGATCCCCAACTATTCAAGTCAGGATGATTGGGAAAAATTCAATGCTTTGGGAGTAACTCAATACGGTCAAATGACTGCCGGTTCTTTCATGTATATTGGTCCGCAAGGGATTGTGCATGGAACTACCATCACCGTGATGAATGCCTTTCGTAAGAAATTGAAGCCGGGAGAGTCTCCTGCTGGAAAAATATTTCTAACAGCAGGACTTGGTGGTATGAGTGGAGCTCAACCAAAAGCAGGAAACATAGCAGGATGTATTACCATCTGTGCTGAAGTAAATCCAAATGCAGCGCATAAACGTCATGAGCAAGGTTGGGTAGATGAGATCATTTTCAATATGAATGAGTTGGTCACCAGAGTAAAACAAGCAAAAGATCAAAAACAGGTCGTTTCCATTGCCTACGTTGGGAACGTGGTAGATATCTGGGAGCAATTTTATGAAGAGAATATTTTCGTGGAACTAGGTTCTGATCAAACGTCGCTACACAATCCATGGTCAGGAGGCTACTACCCTGTCGGATTATCATTTGAGGAATCGAACGATATGATTAGAAACCAACCAGAGGCTTTTCAACAAAAGGTGAAAGCATCATTAAAAAGACACGCTGCAGCAGTCAATAATCACACTGAAAGAGGAACGTATTTCTTTGACTATGGAAATGCCTTCTTATTAGAAGCCTCAAGAGCCGGTGGAGATGTAATGGCGGAAAATGACATTGATTTTAGATATCCATCGTATGTTCAAGATATTCTAGGGCCAATGTGTTTTGATTACGGATTTGGTCCCTTCCGATGGGTATGTACTTCAGGTAAACCTGAAGACCTTAAGAAGACCGATCAAATTGCTGCTTCGGTCTTGAAAGAGATCATGGCTAACTCACCTTCTGAGATACAGCAACAAATGCAGGACAACATTACATGGATTGAAGAAGCAGAGAAAAATCAATTAGTAGTGGGTTCGCAAGCACGAATACTCTATGCCGATGCAGAAGGACGATCCAAGATCGCTGAAGCTTTCAATAATGCCATCAAATCAAAAGACATCTCCGCTCCTGTGGTCTTAGGTAGAGATCACCATGATGTAAGTGGTACAGACTCTCCTTTCAGGGAAACAAGCAACATCTACGACGGGAGTAAGTTCACAGCCGATATGGCTATCCAAAATGTAATCGGAGATAGTTTTCGAGGAGCCACATGGGTTTCCATACACAATGGTGGTGGAGTTGGCTGGGGTGAAGTAATTAATGGTGGGTTTGGAATGCTATTGGACGGATCAGAAGATGCTGATAGACGACTCAAAAGCATGCTTTTCTATGATGTGAACAATGGCATTGCTAGAAGAAGCTGGGCAAGAAATAAAGAAGCAATATTCGCTATTAAGCGTGAAATGGATCGATCACCCACATTGAAAGTGACCTTGCCAAATTTAGTGGATGATGGTGAGTTAGAAGGGCTGTTTTAATTGCTCAGGATATAGCAATGCCATATTCTTTTTAAAAATACCATGAACTACGGATTATAGCGATCAATATTCAATGCGAATTTTGTATTCATAATACATGTTTATGAAATACATCATCATTATCATCTCTAGCATATGGCTCATGTCATGCTCAGAAGAGTTTGCTTCTCCAACGCCCCCCATCATCTTATCAGGTACTACTGTTAACAACCAAAGACTCGATCAAAATCCTGTGATTAATCTGAGTAATGGCGACAGCCTTATCATACAACTAACTATGTTAGTCCCAAATGGTATAAGTGACGTAAGAATTGAAGCATTTGGACTCAATGATTTTGGGAGCATAGCCAACGTTGACATCACTGAAACTGCAACGATCACCAGTAGTCCTGGAGACTCCATTTATACCGATTTCACTGTACGCAATGTGGTGAACAATCTGGATAATTTACCCCGTGCAGTAGGAAGTACGACAAAAACCAATTTTTCAGTCACGATGATTGATTCAGAGTTTTTAACAGCAAGAGTAGATTTCGAAGTAGAAAGACAATGAAAAAGACATTTATAGCCATCATTTTAACAATCATCTGCCTGAATGTGCATGCTCAGATGGAGACCTGGTACAGTGTAGACCTAGGAAGACTTGCCTATCGTGCCAATACGATTAATACGAATATACGACAGTTCTCTGAATCTGGCCCCTATGCACCCGGAGATACTATAAAGGTGCCTAGTTGGGATTTATCTTTTGATATATATACCAAACACACCTACTTCTTTTTAGATGCGTCCGTCCTTCCTAATCTTATATTAGGGCCAAGCGAAGAGAAGCTAAAAAACTACGACATAGGAGAAATGTTGCCTATCAGACTGGCTTTTGGATTTCCCATCACCAAGTACTTTAACTTTTATGCTGGAGGTCAATGGCAGTATGCTTGGATAGAAGTCTTTGAAAGTGGCAATGCACCCTTTCCTTATATGGTTGGCGGAAATCAGCGTGGCGCTGGAGCTCACTTAGTATTCGGACTCTCCAAAATAAATATACGATACAGCTACATGTACGATTGGATTCGCAGAAACAAAAGAGATGTAAAAGGGATTGCGAAAACCCATGAAATTTCAATTGCCATAGCTCCATTCAATACCTCTTCTTTTGGTTTTATTGTTAGAGGTGGTTTGCGTGATAGAGAAATGGAAGGTGGCTACATGGCACCTAATCAAACATTGAATTCGAAAGCCAAACAAAGACCTTTTATTATTCCTACCATGAGATCAAGTGAGCATTACTTGTCTGTCGGAATATTTATTGAAGGACTCTTTTCTGGCACTACACGTACCATTTCTGAAACAACGCAGAAACTATATACCGAATAAATTGATGAGTTTTGTATGAGCTAAAATCATCATTTCATAATTCTAAAATTATCAACCCTTACTTCCAATGATTTTTTTGAAATCGATCCACTACTCGTATACCGAAAAGCAAAATGTACTTCTTGATTGTTGTAGTTACCTATATTAATTCTAACATTTTCAAAATCATCTAATAAGGTCGAAACATTTTGTCGATCATAAAGCGGAGAAATGGAGACCCATTCACCGGGCTGAAAATCGCCATCATGTAATGTTGATGCGTAAAGCTGAAGGCCATATCCTTCAATATCTTCAAACCTAAGCGTATAATCAAATAATAGCATTGGATCAGGAGAATCTTCTATTCGTATTGGCTCAGAAATTAGCCAATTATCAGTGGGATTATCATCGCCATTTTCAGCAAAGCTGTTAATGTAGAGTGACCCACCCTCATCACTTTTGCATTCCCAGTCAAAGCTTTCATTTTGAATAATAACTGTACTCCATCCAGATGGAATACAATCTTCGTTAAAGCTTTCATAAAAAATAAATGGTTTTGGGTCGTAGCTAGGTGGATTTTCCATGATAGGTTCCAACCATTCCATCAGCTTATTTATATAATCTTGTGGTCGCTCCCTTGGTGTATCATGGGTTCCTACTTCAAAAACATAAGCATCTGAGTGTAGGCCTACTTCCTTGGCCTTGTCATTAATTGGTATTGCACCAAATGCAGTGAATCCACCAGGATTTACTCTCGTATCACATGCAATATCTGAATCGCCAAATGCACATACCCCGAAAAATGGAGGATCCGTGGAGTCAATAAAGTTGGTGGTTACAATCATTTCTCCAGCTAATGAAATAATACCTGCTACCTCACTAGAGTACTCCATACTACCTTGAGCCCCTTCAAGACCTCCGTGATTTGCTATGAGGCTTTGTTCAAAAGCAGGTAATTCCTTCCAATCATAGTAGGCGGCAACAAGGCTACCAATTGCACCAGAACTATTTCCCCCTATGATGATTACCTTAGGATCAATATTATATTCAGTATGAGTTGCACGAAAGTATCTTACAGCTGCTTTTGCATCTTGACTGCTATTGATGATTCCTTCCTGATACCTGTCTGGAGTCTTAGGAGGAAGTACTTTACGATATCTTGCAGAAGCTACCGCAATTCCTCTTGGCACTAACTGATTCACCAATGGGAGCATCAAGTCAAGCCCACTCCAACCGTAGAAACCACCCCCTCCCATCATAATAATCAAAGGTGTTTTTGTGGTCGCGTCTTTAGGCATATAAAGATCTAAGATATGTTGCTCCTCATCTATTCCATAAACCACATTTTTAATGGGTTCAATTTCAAATACTTCATCGATGACTTCAATATGCTTATCAGCTGAAATAAAATCCGACTGATCTCCGATTTTCACTTCAAGTGTTACGTCAAATTTTCCTATCTCGCTATAAGATATTGCAGGATTTTGTTCCTCAGAAGTAGAAGGTTCACCACCCTCAAAGGTCCAGCACCAAGTTGTCGGGTTTCCTTCTGATTGATCAGTAAACTGAACAGTTTCACCTTTAACTATTAAAGTCTTATCAACTTTAAATTGAGCAGTTGGACTAGGCTTAGGAGACTCGTCACTACTGCAGTTTATGAGAGTCAGTAGAGCACCCGAAATCAGAATAAGGTACAATGTTCTACTCATCAACGTATTCGTCTAAAATTTTCTTTTTGCATTACTATTTCACCAACCGCCCAAAAAGCACCTTGGTTTGCTTCAAGCATCTGTCTATCAGACGTTCTAGCGAATTTTGATTCAGAGATAGATATCATGTATTGAGTTTCATAGTAAAATCCAGCATTATGAGTAAGAATATCTCCATTCAGTTCCCAAGAGCCGAAGTTAGGTTGCCAATTATCCTCTCCATTTGTTCCTAGACTGTAGTCCCCTCTTTCCGCCCATTTCAATTGATAGGTTCCATTATCAAAATACACTATTTGTCTTCTGAATAGATCAGCACGATTTCCTCCAAGTGCATTTCTATTATTTCCAAGTTCCATTCTTGAATTTGCAAATAGGTATTCTATTCCTTTCGCCTCCACACTTTCGTATACCCATGTTCCAATTAATAACTGCTCCTCAGCTGATTTTGAAACATTTAATTCGGGTAGACTTTCAGGTTGCTCAGTACAACTGAAAACGAAAAATAGAATTAAGACAGAAAATTTAGAATAATTTACCATTTCCGTTCATTTTGGTGATATGGATCTTTTGCAGCGACCCATTATAAACATTATTTGAAACAGTGATAACTGAGCCATCGCGAGTTTCAATTACATCCCCTGGTACTCCTTCAATCTCCTTAGAGAAAAAAATTAACCCGTCAAGACCCACTCGAAATAGTTCACCAAAAAGGTTTCTATCTGAGTTACTTGGAATGTTCAATACATAAATTAAAAGTTGATTATCGGCGGTGATATGTATGCCTCTAGTTGCTCTGATCGTGAAATTGGCATAGCTTCCATTACTTATATTGTGTGGTCCACTCAACAAAGACATGTCACTTCCTCGATGCTCCATTACAATTCCAACTGGAGGCTGAGTGTATACTAGAATAAAACTACCATCTGGCATAGCCTCAATAAAGTTTTCATCCCTATTTTGACTATTTCCTACAGCATCTCCAGAAATAACCCTAGTATCTACATTTTCGGAAATTTGATTCAATGCACTTTGCCATGTTTCAAAATCACTCTCGTTACTTGTCAAAATTGAAATGTTATTATCTCCATTAGTCGCAAAGTCATACCCAATTAGTTCATTCGGACTTTGAATATCTGAGACTTTTATTGTGTCGAGGTTATCATTCAATTGAAAAAAAGTGAACCCGCTTGATCTTATATCTCCATCTAATAAGGATGTATTTCTCTGTGAGAGAAGAAAGCCCATTTCTTCATTTTTAATCTTTTTAAGATTCCCTCTTATTCGTACTATACCATCCCATCCAGCATATCCTTGGTACGTTTGTATTTTTTTGACATTGAAATCGGGATCTAGTTTGAGGAGGTAATCGTTATACAATAACGCACCTGCCTGACTCTCAATTAATTCACCACTTCTTGGATCAAAAAAATCATATCCTAAACTCTGCGCATGCACGATGTAACCCCCATCACTCGTAGAAACGATATTTTGAAAAGAGGTAATGTTATTGAGGTTGATAATATCAAATTCTTCAAACGGTGAACCAAGCCTAATATCTTCAAATGGATACATTCTTAACATTTTAAGATTCCCATTTTGATCAGTGATAGAAATAAATGGAGCTTGGTCTTCTAGTTCATTCACCTCTGATCCTTGTCCCGTTGATTCTTGTTCAAAAGCTGAAATACCCATTTCGCCTAGAATCATAAGGTCTCCATTGTCCAGTTCAATGATCTTTTCGGCAAAAGATGATCTATCAAGTGATAGTACTTTGACGTATTGATCTAGCTCAAAATCCACTTCTTCTGCACAGCCACTAAATAGCGCAACGATTAAAAATATTTTTATGAAAATTTTCATTTATTCTTGGCTTTTAAGGGTTGATAAAAGCTCCGACTTATGCCAAATTGAATTTTGAATGCATCAACTTTAAAGTCATTTGGTACATAAGAATACCTTTCCCATACTTCTGTTTCCGAAAATCTACCGTTTGGATTAACTAAGTTATTTATACCAATATCATACTGAGCGCTTAGCTCAAGTGCTATTAACCCAATTCTCTTCCTTACTCCAAAATTGATCAAATAATTAAAGACGATTCCATCTCTTTGATGCCCTAAATCAATTGCTTGTGCTTTTTCGGGTATTCCGGGAACGATAGTGATCCCATTGTCACTTTGAACACCAAAAAGCTCTAAATCTGCTTTTGATGATATGAGAATATTGGCGGCTAATCCCCCTGAAATGAAATAGTCAAAATTATCGCTCGCCAACTGGTATCCTACTTGGATAGGAATGTTCAAATAGTCTAATCGCTCTTCTATAAAACTTTGCTGATATGTTAGGAGTAGTTCTTTTTGTTCGTATGCATATCTATTATAAAGTACACCTAATGAAACAAATACCTTATTCGTTAGGTAATGATCCAATTTGAATCCCAAAACTAACCCTGGCTTTGTGTCATACGTATCCGTTTCAGCGGCAATAGAACCTAAACTACGATATTGGAGCGTTGTGAATAAAGGACTATTCATTCCAATTATCAATCCAATATTTTGCTTTGTTTTCACATCATAGGACGCATACAATCTCTTGTATTCCACTAACTCATCAGGCTTTAAATCAGAAAGTGGATTGATTATTAAGAGCTGATTCATATAATGATCAGCAAGCGAGTCTTCTTTTAGGATTAAATGTGAATTAATTAGCAACTTCAACGCCGTTTGCACTTCCTCACGCAAAAAATCACCATTCTCGACACAATCTTTTAATGATGAAATCACCGTTTTAAGGTTTCCGCTGAAATATGCTCTTTGAGAGCTTTCCAACCTTTGGGTACAGTCTTGTCCAAAAGAACAAAATGCAACGAAGGAAAGTAGCGATATGATAATATATCTATTCATTACATGTCTTTTGATATACTATTTCATCACCAATGTATTCTGACCATTCACTAGTAGACAGGTTTCTTCCTACTTTTTCACACAATCCTATTGCCAGCCTTGATGGATCTAATTCGAAGTATTTTAAGGAACCAGAAAAGCTTCCGGTTAGGATTTGATCATTATGGAATGCAATTGTGGATACCCAATTGTCATGATCATTTAAAACAACTGGCTGATCAAATTTTGTATTCAGTGGCCAAATCCTTACTGTTCTATCAAGACTTGAAGAAGCAACGAATTTTTGATTTTCACTGATCTTTATATCAGTGATGGCTGATGTGTGACCGGACAGTACCTTGATGGTTTTCTGTTCTATTGTATTCCAAACCAGGATATCTCCATTTTGAGACCCTATGTACAGGGTATTGTTACTATTATCAATCGCAAGAGAAGTTAACTCCTCCCCTTTTTTTGGATAAAATGAAGTGATTTTACCATCAACCATTGAGTTTATTCTATCTGCCCCAGAAATAAACCATACTTGATCTTTAACTAAAATCATATCATTAATTTTTCTTCCAACATCGATGGTCTTGGTAATAGAAAAGTCTTCGCTATCTACATTAACAATTCGACCATCAAGACTACTCGTCAAAATAGTACTACCTACCGATAGAATAGCCGTCACACTATTTGTATGAACTTTCATTTCCGTTATTATCGATTGAGTTGCTTTATTGTAAATGATCAATGTGCCATTTTGAGTACCAATTGCAAACAAATTGTTCGTTAAAATGCAGAAGGATTCCATTGCATAATCTGTGTTTAATAGTGCAGTAACAGTCCCATCCACAATGCTTAAAAAAGCACCATCATTCCCAATACTGTAAATCCCATCGTATCCAACCTCTATGTCCTTCAGTGCTGATGAATGCGCTTGAATGTAGTTTTCATCTCCAAAGTAATTTTTTCGAGCCGAGTAAAGCGATTGATAAATATCTGGATCGTAAGGATTACCATTGTTTTGTTCAATAAAATAGAGTGCTTGCAAACTGAGTAGTGCCTTTAGTTCCTTATTTGTCATATAAGATGATTTAATAGCTATCTGCTTTGCAAGTGATAGCGTTCTGAGCCTTAGTGCTAAGCTGCGCTGCTCCTCAGCTATTTCTTTTTGTATGAGAGCTCGATTTTCACTGATTTGGGCCGCTTCTCTTGCTTTTTCTGCTTCTCGTCTTTGGTTTTCAGCGATAATCTTTTGGTCTACGGCAAGGTTTCTTTGAGCGGCAGCTTCATTCCTTGCGATATCAGCACGTGCTTTCTGATTTTGAGCAATCTCTTTTTGCTGGTTAGCCAATACTTCATTTTGAAAGGCTAATTCTCGTTGTTCTTCAGCAATTGATTTTTGGTTTTCAGCTTCTACTTTTTCTATCTCGGCGATAGCCGCAAGTGATTCAGC
>CAYGTD010000076.1:0-12903 GCA_964352725.1 uncultured Roseivirgaceae bacterium | reverse complement strand
ATATTCTAGAAAGTTAGTTTAGAAATTGTCCCCTTGAGGGGACTACAGGGGTGTTACCTTAAAAATTGAATAAAAAATGAGTTCAGAAAAATTTGATTCAGATAAAGCACCAGAACCTGTGGGATTGTACCCACATGCAAGAAAAGTGGGAAATCTATTATTTCTCTCTGGTGTAGGACCTAGAGAAAGAGGAACTAAGAAAATACCCGGAGTTGAACTAGATGAAGCTGGAGAAATCGAAAGCTATGATATAACAGCGCAATGTCATTCCGTTTTTAAAAATGTCCGATTGATTTTAGAATCATCAGGAGCTAAATGGGAGGATCTCGTGGATGTAACTGTTTTTCTCACCAATATGAAAGAGGATTTCAAAACATACAATAAAATCTACGCTGAGTACTTTAAAGACAATCAGCCTTGCCGAACTACGGTAGAAATTAGCTCTTTACCCACTCCAATTGGCATTGAATTGAAATGTATTGCTGCAGTTTAATCTAATCACTCTATTTTTGAGGCTTAATACAATTATGGAAAGATCATTAGAATACAACACTCAGCGTGAACACCTGAAATTAAGGGAATATGGGAGACATGTGCAGAACCTAGTTGCACACCTGAAAACGATCGAAGATCAAGAATCAAGAAATAGAAAAGCCGCTACCATTGTTGAGCTAATGAAATTGATCAACCCTGATTTGAATAAGGATTCGATGGAGTATGATCAAAAAATATGGGATGACCTCTACATCATTTCAGGATTTGAAATTGACTTCCAAGGACCTTATGATAAGCCAGATGCTTCCATCTTGAATCGTAAGCCGGAGAGAATGAAGTATTACTCCAATACGATTAAGTTCAAGCATTACGGAAGAGGTGTTGAAATCTTAATTGATCAAGCAATTGCATTAGAGGATCCTAAAGAGAAAGAAGGTGCGGTAGTGGCAATAGGTAGATTGATGAAATCATTTTTCCAAACATGGAATAAAGAGCCCATTGAAGATGAGCAGGTTTTGAAAAACATAAAGCAACTCTCCAAAGATCAATTGGATATCGATATTGAATTGGTGAAAGAGCTTGGTCTTTTTGATTCTGATAGAAAACCATCTAGAGGTTACAGAAGTAATACTGGAAAAGGTGGTCCAAGAAGAAATAACAATCAAAAAGGTAAGGGAAGAAACAACAACCAAGGAAAGCCTAATAACAACAGAAGACGTCACAGTAATTAAGAACACAGCTGATTGGTTAAATGGTTAATTAGGATGATTGGATTTTAAAAAACCAACTATTTAGCTAATCTCTATTTAACCATATCAAATGTCATCATTTCGAGTAGAAGGCGGTCATCAATTAAAAGGTGACATCATCCCTCAGGGAGCAAAAAACGAAGCACTTCAAATTATATCTGCAGTATTATTGACAGATCAGGAAGTGATCATCAATAAAATTCCTCAGATAAGAGATGTAATTAAGCTCATAGATCTACTTGGTGATCTTGGTGTGGAAACTGAAAAAATAGATCTTGAAACCTATAGATTTAAAGCAGCAAACGTCAATCTTGACTTTCTTGATACAGAAGATTTTAAACAAAAAGCTTCTGAGCTAAGAGGATCTATCATGATTCTTGGTCCTTTACTTGCCCGTTTCGGAAAAGGAAGGATGCCAAAACCTGGTGGAGATAAAATTGGTAGACGCAGAGTAGATACTCATTTTGTTGGCTTTGAAAAGCTGGGTGCTAAATTCAGCTATGATCCTGGCACATCTTTTTATAAAGTAGATGGTTCTAATCTAAAAGGGACCTATATGCTTTTAGAAGAAGCATCCGTTACTGGTACTGCTAACATCATTATGGCTGCTACCATGGCAGAAGGATTGACGACTATCTACAATGCCGCTTGTGAACCCTACATCCAGCAGCTTTGCAAAATGCTTGTGAGAATGGGCGCTCATATTGAAGGAATTGGCTCCAATCTTTTGAAAATAGAAGGGGTGAAATCACTTGGTGGAACAACACATACTATGCTTCCCGATATGATTGAGATCGGCAGTTTTATTGGCTTAGCAGCCATGACCCAATCGGAGATTACCATTAAGAATGCACAGATAAAAGAATTGGGAATTATACCCGATACTTTTAAGCGTCTTGGTATCAAAATGGATTTTCAAGGAGATGACATTCACATTCCAGCACAAGATCATTATGAGATAGACACTTTTATTGATGGTTCTATTTTAACTATCGCTGATGCAATTTGGCCCGGGCTAACACCTGATTTATTGAGTGTGATTTTAGTGACAGCTACCCAAGCAAGAGGCACAGCTTTGATTCATCAAAAAATGTTTGAAAGCAGACTATTTTTCGTGGATAAATTGATCGACATGGGTGCTCAGATTATTTTATGTGATCCACACAGAGCTACTGTCATTGGTTTGGATAAAGCGTATCCTTTACGAGGAATTACGATGACTTCTCCAGATATCAGAGCAGGAGTTTCTTTGTTGATTGCTGCGCTTTCTGCTGAAGGCGTCAGCACCATTCATAATATTGATCAAATTGATAGAGGATATCAATTCATTGATGATCGATTAAATGGACTTGGTGCTAAGATTGAACGTATTTAGTCTGAGATTTAGTTAAATCAGCATTTCCTATCATTTAAGTTCTACCTTTGCATCTCATTCGGAATGACACTCTAAAATTGCATTGTCATTTCACAATCAATTTATATGTCATTCAAATCATTAGGCTTAATCGAACCTCTTTTAAGAGCGATAAGCAAAAAAGGCTATACAGAAGCCTCCCCCATTCAAACCAAAGCCATTCCATTAGTACTAGAAGGAAAAGATGTTTTGGCCTCAGCGCAGACTGGAACTGGTAAAACCGCTGGGTTTACACTCCCTATTCTTCAAAAGTTATATGAAGGAAAAAAACTACACAATCGACCAATCAGAGCGTTAATACTAACTCCTACACGAGAACTAGCAGCTCAGATTTTAGAAAACATTGATGCATATAGCATCTATCTAGACATCAAATCGATGGTAATTTTTGGTGGAGTAAAACAGAATCCACAAGTGGATAAGCTAAGTAGAGGCGTTGATATTTTGGTGGCTACTCCAGGAAGATTGCTTGATTTACATAGTCAGCGATTACTTTCCCTTGACAAAGTAGAGGTATTGGTACTAGACGAGGCAGATAGAATGCTGGATATGGGCTTTCAGCGTGATATCAATAAGATTTTGGCACTACTTCCTAAGCAAAGACAAAACCTATTGTTCTCGGCTACCTTTTCCAAGGAGATCAAAAAATTAGCCAATGAGTTTTTGCATAACCCAGTATTGGTAGAAGCAACTCCAGAAAATACAACAGTTGAAAAGATCAATCAAAAAGTATATCGGGTAGATCAGAAGAAAAAGACGGATTTTGTAATCGACTTGATCGCTGGCGGAAAATGGCAGCAAGTGCTCGTTTTTACCAGAACAAAGCATGGAGCTAATCGTCTTACAGAGAAAATGAATAAAGCAGATGTGAGTGCAGCGGCTATTCACGGAAACAAAAGTCAAGGGGCGAGAACAAAAGCATTAGATGGTTTTAAGAAAGGTGAAGTGAGAGTGCTTGTAGCAACAGATATTGCAGCAAGAGGGTTGGATATCCCACTTCTTCCTCACGTAATTAACTTTGAAATGCCCAATGTGCCTGAGGATTATGTACACAGAATAGGAAGAACTGGTAGAGCTGGCGCTAGCGGAGAAGCTATCTCCTTAGTGGCCCTTGACGAAATGGATTACCTCAGAGATATTGAGAAACTGATTGAAATGAAGCTTCCAAAAGATATTATGGAAGGATTTGAACCTACCGAGAAACAGGAAGACATGAAAAAACCAGCACAAAAAGGTGGATTCAGAAAACCCAAACCAAAAGGTGGAAATCGTAATTTCAGAGCCCCTAAGAAAAGATATTGATTTATTAGAATGTGAGGTAATTCATTGAAGAGTTACCTCACCTCCAAATCACCTGATATTCTAGCTTGAATTCCTTGAAGTTGTTTTAGTTTCTTGACCTGATCAAGTACCGGATCAGCTTCTACTCCAAAGAATGTCATTTGAATTTTAGCATTCATTTTTTCAAAGAATTCTTCAATGAATGGCTTCTCAACAGGATAATAAGCTACTCTATAATCATTTTCAATACCAGCTGCTTTTGCAGCTAGTTTTATAGCATCATCAAAACTCCCGAGTACATCCACTAGTCCATTATCCAAAGCTTGCTCACCACTCCAGACTCTGCCACCAGCCACTTTCTTTAAATCCGATTGTGTCATTCCTCTTGCATCTGCTGATTTCTGTGTGAATGTTTCATATCCTTCATTGACTCCACGTTGAATTATGGCCTTTTCGGGCTCAGTCAATGGCCTTGTTACTGAGTATAAATCAGAATATTTTCCTGTTTTCACCACATCATGTGTGATACCAATCTTGTTTTCTAAGAATTCTCCGAAGTTGAACCACATCCCAAAAATTCCTATTGATCCTGTAATGGTATTTGGCTGAGCCACGATGGTATCAGCTGGCATAGCAATGTAATACCCACCTGAAGCCGCAGCATTACCCATTGACGCAATGATTGGCTTCTTACCCTTCGTTAGCATTAGCTCTCTCCAAATGATGTCTGAAGCTGTCATGCTTCCTCCTCCAGAGTTCACTCTCATCACAATTGCTTTCACGGAGCTGCTCTCTCTCGCCTTCTTAATCTCTTTCGCGAAAGTCGCTCCTACTATTCCTTCATCGCCTCCCATTACGATATCTCCCTCTGCAACTATTACTGCAATTTTATTTCTAGAAGACCCTACTGACTTGGTAGCTTGAGCATACTTGCTGATTTTCATCAATGGTAGCTTATCCTCATCATTCAAACCCAACTTGCTAAGCATCACACTTTTCAACTCATCTTCATAACCCACTTTATGAACAAGGCCATAATCAACAGCATCTTGTGGTAAACTCACTTTCATAATATTGGATATGTTTGCTAGTTCCTCAACACTCATTCCAAGCGTTTCTGATAAATTAGTCAAAAAAGTCCCATACATGGAATTGAGTAGTTCAGTATACTGCATTTCGTTTTCAGGACTTAGATCTTTTCTAATATATGGCTCTACGTAGCTCTTAAATTCCCCTACTCTAAAAATTTGAGGACGAATTTCTAGCTTATCAAACATTCCCTTGAAGAACGTAATGTTCGCATCAAGTCCGTTGAATTCCATTGCTCCAGTTGGATTCAGAAAAAGACTATCTGCTACAGACGCTACATAAAAATCAGATTCACTCATATACTCACTATATGCGTACACGAATTTCCCTGACTCTTTAAAGTCGATGATTGCATCTCTAATTTCTTGAAGTGAAGCGTATCCTCCTGCCAAATACATAGGCTCTAAGTAAAGCCCTTTGATCCTATCATCCGTCTTTGCTTTTTTAATGGATGAAATGATATCCAATAAGCTATTAGCAGGAGGTGTGTTAGCGAATGCTGTCAAAATTGGATCATCGACCGCTTTATCTTCTAACACTCCATACATCGGAAAGTACAGAATCGAATTAGTTTGTACTTCGGGGAGTTCCTCCACAGACAATGCTCCTATGATACCAGCGAGCATGAAAAATCCAACTATTGTAAAAAGAAACAGGCCAACTAGCGTGGCTAAAAGATTTCTTAAAAAAGCCATGAATGATTAATTATTATCGAAATTTTCAGAGATTTGGTTCACAAAAGTACCACGAGACTTTCTAATATTTGATTATCATTTTATGTGAACGGGAGTATCTTGATATATGAAAATAAAGCATCAAGAAGAAAAAAGGGAGAAGATCAAAAAATCAACTCCCTTTTTACCTTTCATTAACAAACTCTAATCTTCCTTTTTCAGAACAAACTTTATTTTAAGCTTGCCATACCACTCAGGCTTTTTTCCAGATGGATAAGTCTCATCATACATTGTGATACTCACTTCTTCAGCTGTATTGACTATATCATAATATTGCAAACCTCCTTCAAATCCGGCTACTTTGGCAATATCAGAAGTTGTTACAAAATTGGAATCAGTTATTTCATATTTTCCACTATTGAATACTGCCGTTTGAAAAGAATACAACTTTTCTGCATCCGTCATTTTGCTCATAT
Organism: uncultured Roseivirgaceae bacterium; assembly: GCA_964352725.1. Classification (GTDB taxonomy): domain Bacteria; phylum Bacteroidota; class Bacteroidia; order Cytophagales; family Cyclobacteriaceae; genus Ekhidna. Next base: position 6,725 of record CAYGTD010000076.1, on the reverse strand, counting down.
CTACAGGACTATTTCGTTTCGTACCGTAAGGATTGTACATGATTGCATAGGAAGTTGAAGTCATCATAAACCGACCAGCCATTTGCATTTTTGCTCTGTAGGTTGTGTCTGCATAGATGTATTGAATCTCATCAATGAGCCATGAACCTAATAGTGGATTTTCAAGCTGCTCAATTCTATTAACCACTTTAGAGAGCTTGTAGAGGGCTGCAAGAGACTTGGTATCATACTTCTCATCGAAGAACTTTCTTTTATAGTCAGCACCATTTTCTATTAGATGTATTATAAAATCTTCGTTTCCATACATCATTGCCCAAAACATAGCTGGTGCTTCATTGATTATATCAATTAAATCAGGGTCAGCACCTGTTTTTAAAAGGAGATCTGCTATCTCAACTGACCCATTTACCGACGCTCCTATCAATGGAGTAAGGTTGTACTCTTCACCTGCAAGATTGGGACTAACTCCCTTATTAAGCATGAATTCAACCAATTCCACATGACCAAAACGAGCTGCGATCGTCAACGCACTTTGTCCTACTCTATTCAACTTTGAAAGATCTGCATCATAAGATGTCAGTAGCTTAAGCATTTTTATATCACCCTTTTCAGCACTGATATGAATGAGAGGAATTCCCAATTCATCCAATGCATTGGCTGAAGTTCCTTTTTTCATCAGCTTTTCTGCTTTAGAATAGTCTCTTTTTCTAACTGCATTGACTAACCCTAGTTCATTTTTATCCAGCTTATTAGCAAATGAAGACGATCTAAAAACTTTCGCCACTGAATCTGCGTGCCACAATCGGTAGACAACATCCACTGGCAAACCATGCTTGCTTTTAATTGTTAAATCTGCACCGTTTTCAATCATCGCTCTCATTGCAGCCGTATTTCCATAGTAAGAAGCCCAGTTAATTGCAGGATCGTTGTTAATGTCTATATCGTTAATGTTTCCACCATTTGACACTAGTCGATTGACAATTTCCGCCTTGTTAGAATATCCAGCATACATAAGTGCAGTTGCTTCAAGTTCTGATTTCTGATGTTGGTTTACATTAGCGCCATTTTTCAGAAGCAAACCCACCATTACTATATTGCCATGTGTCACTGCTGTAATCAATGCAGTTGATCCGTTTTCGTCATATGCGTTAATGTCTACTCCAGTAGAAATTAAATGAGTAGTGATGGCTACTGCATTGGATTTTACCCCTTGAAAAAATGCCTCTTGATTAGAGGTGGGGTTTTGTTTATTCGCAATGAAAGCTTGAAGATCATCTCGCTCCATCACGTCAATACTAACTTGGGTAAACGAATTAAATAAGGTCAGAACACAGACCGAGCAAAAGAAAAATTTCATCATTATTTTAAGTTTCCTCAATGCTAGGAAAACCCTAAATCATAGCCATTATGAAAAATTCAATAGGAGTAAGGAATAATTATTATGAACCTTCTTTTCTGCTTTCAGCTCTAAAAACAGACGGAGTTACCTTGGTGAATTTCACAAACGCCTTGTGAAAAGTGACTTTATTATTAAAGCCTGAATCTATTGCTATAGCTTCAATTTTGAAGTGATCAAATTTTGAATCCAACAACATCTTTTTTGCAAATTCTATTCGATAAAAGTTTACATAGTCATTAAAGTTCTGACCGATAAGAATAGACATTGTTTGAGAAATACGATGGCTACTCTCTCCTATTTGATCAGCAATTTTATTCAAACTGAGTCCTTTATCCAGAAAGGCTTGAGAAGCTACTACCTCTTTTTGAATAGAGGCCTTAATCTGTTCCATTGCCCCTTTACTTAAGGTAGAACCAAAATATTTGGTGCTAAGACTCTTTAAAAAATGAGGCTTTGAATACAAAAGATAGCCGATAGTGATCACGATAATATTGGCAACCAAATAGTAGTAAATGAAGTCACGCCATCCATCTGCGAACAAGGTGAAAAACGAATTTAGAATAGCAGCAAAAAAGTAAATAATACATATCGCGAACGAATAGAGTCTGTTAAATCCATCATTATAGTAGTGCTTATTTACTAGCATGCCACACACTATTCCATATCCTAAAATATGAATAGCACGAGTATAATTATAAGGCATTATCCTATTAATGAAGTTTTCTTGGATATAAGCTATTCTGTCTAGCCCACTCATGGCATAAATGTCAGACATGAGTATGACTATCACCAAAACAGGAATAAAGTGGAGCCAAAACTTCCTCTTATTGAAAGTAACTTCTTGAACGCATAAGATGTGGAGTAGAAGTAAAGGCCCATACATAAACCCAATCGGAAAATAGAAAAAACTAACAAACTGAGGATACAAAAAAATCACCTCGCTTGTGCCATATAGGTAAACTCCTATTTCAAATCCGCAGAGAAAGACGAAAAAAGCAATTGATCTGCTTTTGATTTCATTGTACTTGAAAAAAAGACCACCCGCAACAAATATTGCTAAGCCCGCTTGAGTAAGTAGAATTAAGCGTAAAAGGGACATCAAGTTGGGTAATTAAAGAAATGCATAATTTGAAGTCAATTTTCATTGAAATTGCATCAATCAATAGCAAAATAGTACTGAATTTAGCAAATATGAAAGGAATCTATCTCCTACTTGGCAGCAACATGGGCAATCGGATGGAATATCTGAGAGAGGCAGAAAAACTGCTCATTAAAAATGGAATTCAAGTAATAGATGAATCATCGATCTATGAAACTGAACCCTGGGGCAAATCAGATCAAGACTGGTTTTTGAATATTGTACTTCAAGTACATACATCCTTTGGCCCAGAAGTACTTTTGAATAAACTCCTTGATATTGAAAAAGAACTGGGGAGGATACGAAAAGAAAAATGGGGAGAACGGTGTATTGATGTTGATATTCTCTATTTCAATGATGAAGTACTAAAAACTGATAACTTAGAAATCCCTCATAATGGTATCCCAAAAAGAAGATTTACTTTAATTCCCCTTGTAGAAATGTGCCCTTTGGAAGGACATCCGATTAGCAGCAAAAATCAAATGGAGATGCTCGCTGAATGTGAAGATGAATTAGATTGCAAGCTCACAGATTACAAGCTGTAGTTATGTCATACCTTGAAGGCCTTTTACTAATTGGTGCTGGTGTATTTGCCGGCTTTATAAACACGGTTGCTGGTGGTGGTTCATTACTAACCCTTCCACTATTGATATTTCTTGGATTACCCTCCGCAGAAGCAAATGCTTCAAATCGTGTCGCCATTTTCGTTCAAAATATTTTTTCAGTAGCCGGATTTAGAAGTAAAGGAATCTCTGTTTTCCCTTTTGCGATTTGGGTTGCTATACCCGCCATCATAGGTGCCATCATAGGATCTAAGATAGCTGTTGATATCAATGAAGAATTGTTCAATAAAATTTTAGCGATCATTATGCTTATGGTGATGGGAATTACCATTTTCAAACCAAAAGTAAGCGCAGATGCTCAGGAGCTTTTAAGTACCAAAAAAGTATGGACTAGTGTCATTGTCTTCTTCTTTCTAGGAATCTATGGAGGCTTTATTCAAGCTGGCATTGGATTTCTAATCATCGCAACCTTGACGGCTATTCATGGATTCAAAATGGCCAAAACAAATGCAATCAAAGTATTTGTTGCCTTATCATATACAGTAGCTGCTTTGATAGTGTTCTACCTGAGTGGGAAAATCAGATGGGAATATGGACTAACTCTTGCCGTAGGAAATGCCATTGGGGGTTGGATAGGTAGTAGGTGGTCTGCTAATAAAAGTGACAAAATCATTCGCATGATTCTGTTAGTGATGGTGGTAGCTTTGTCCATTAAATTGTGGTTCTTCTAAAAGAAAAGAGTTGGGAGTAGTTATCAAGCAAAGTTTTTGGAGCACTGTAATAGCTTATGTTGGTGTAGTACTTGGCTATATCAATACACTTTATTTACGCCCAGAGTTTTTCTTGATGGAAGAAATAGGATTGTTTGGTAACATTACTGCCAATGCAATGATGATCTCCCCTTTTGCTTCATTAGGAATGACAAGTTCCTATTTAAAATTCTTTCCTTCTTTTCAGGAGCATCAACGAAATACCATTTTCACTTTTCAGTTATTGATTGTTTTAGCTGGCTGTACAATCATTTTATTTACTGGCTATTTACTCCAAGATCAAATTAAGGCCAGGTATGTGGAATCTGCTCCAGAATACATTAATTACCTTTCCATTACCGCCATTATTATCATTGTCAACAGCTTCTTCGATATGCTATTTAGCTATGGTAGAACGATCATGAAGGTACTATTTCCTTCTTTTCTAAGAGACGTTTTTTTACGCCTTGGACTAATTTTTTTAGTGGTGGGTTATGCGCTAGAATGGTATAGTTTCGAGTGGGCTGTTAGAGGATTGGCGATTAACTATCTGCTTGTTTTACTATTGTTGTTTGGGAAAGTAATGGTAGTTGATGGTTTTCGATTTCAATTCAATTTCTCGATTATACCCAAAGAATGGAAAGGTAAACTTGTACAATTTGCTACCTATTCAATGATGTTAGCTGGCAGTTTTGCAATAATGAATAACGTTACTTATGACCAAGTAACGGCTATATTGGGAACAAAGGCTAATGGTATATTTGTCACTTGCTTTTTCATTGGAACCATCGTGGAAATGCCACGTCGAAACATGGTAAAAATCATTGCTCCTATTCTATCTATTGAGCTTGAAAAAAACAACATGAATGAGGTAGAGAACTTATATAAGAGAAGCTCTATCACTATGTCTATCATGGGTGCACTACTCTTTATAGGGATTATAACTAATCTTCATGATTTATTTCTTTTTATTCCAGAAGGGGATCAGTTTAGGGCTGGATTTTATGTAGTAGTTGGAGTATGTCTCGCAAAACTTGCAATAATGATTTCCAGTTTTCCTGGAGAGATTATTAACTACTCTCATTTATATAAATACAACCTTGTCTTTCAATTACTAACAGCAGTACTTCTGGTTACTCTTAATTATTTTTTCATCCCTGTCTGGGGGTTAGAAGGAGCTGCTCTTAGCTACTTCAGTGCCATTGTCATCCACATCATCGTAAAAATGATGTATGTACAACATCACTTTAAGATTCACCCATTTGTGAAATCACATATCGCTTTGCTACTAATAAGTTTATTAGTAGGAATATTAGCCTGGTACTTTGTTATAGATATTTACCCCGTCTTATCCATAATTGTACGTTCCATATTGACCGTCGTTATTTTTATTTTTCTTATCTATCGATTCAGGATATCTCCTGACATAAATAAGCTGATACATTCTACCTTTAAGCGTTTTTTAAAAATTAATCTTTCTAAATGAACTCTTCCCTAAAAAAGAATTTACTGACTCACGGATTGATCATCTTAGGGTTTTTACTAGTTACGATAGCTGTACATGCGCCTACTTTCTTCAGCGGTAAGCAAATAGATCAACATGATATTCTTCAATCTTCTGGTGGAAATAACCAACTGATCCAGTATAGAGACGGTACTGGTGAAGAGGCACTTTGGAATAACTATATGTTCAGTGGTATGCCCGCATACCTTACAGGAGCACAATACTCAGGCGATATACTTTCCTATGTATATAAAGGTCTAAGTCTAGGAATGGCTCATCCTCCTACCATTCTTTTCCTATCAATGGTAAGTTTTTACATTCTACTCTTGAGCTTTAGAGTCAGACCACTTATTGCTATGGCAGGAGCTATTGCTTTTGGATTGAATGGATTCAATATCATCGGAGTGATGGCTGGGCATAACGCAAAAATTGCAGCAGTTGCATTAATGCCTCTTGTACTAGCAGGTATACATCTTGCATTTTCTGGTAAACGTTGGTTAGGTGTTGGATTAACCGCCCTAGCTCTGGGATTACAGATCAAAGTGAATCATCCACAAATTACTTACTACCTTCTAATTATAGTTATCGCTTATGGAATCAATGTATTAGCAAAGGTTATAAAAGAAAAGTCATACAAGGAATTTGGGATTACTTCTGCTATGCTGATAATGGCTGCCATATTAGCGGTAGGAGCTAATTATGGAAGACTAAAAACAACTTTAGAGTATAGTGAATTTTCCATTCGAGGAAAATCAGAATTGACAGCTGATAAAAAGGCTTCTTCGGGTTTAGATCGCGAATATGCTTTTAGATATAGTAACGGGATCATGGAACCGCTTTTTCTATTCGTTCCCGATATTTTTGGTGGATCATCACAACAGGAGTTATCTAGTAAGTCTGCGGTAGCAGAAGTGCTTAAGAAAAGTGGTTATAATAGAAATCAAGTAGCTCAACAAGTACAATCAATTCCGACATATTGGGGAGACCAACCTCTTACTGCGCCATATTATGCAGGTACACTTACCGTTTTACTCTTCATCCTAGGTATTATTATTCTGCCTAAGAATCAGAAAATTTGGTTGATATCTGTTGCTGCTTTGGGTATTATGATGAGTTGGGGCAAAAACTTTCAAGGATTTAATGATTTTCTATTCGACTATTTACCAGGCTACAATAAATTTAGATCAGTCACATTTACCATTATCATTACCATTTTCGCCATGAATCTTATAGGATTCATAGCTCTAGAAAAACTGTTAAGCTCAGAATGGAATAAAGAATTAAAGAAGAAAGTATTTATCGTTTTTGGTATAGCAGGAGGATTTTTAGTCATCATCACTTTGTTTGCAGGCTTATTTAGTTTTAAAGGAGC
>CAYGTD010000075.1:11738-12907 GCA_964352725.1 uncultured Roseivirgaceae bacterium | reverse complement strand
CTTTACTTCTATAGACGCCTCTTTCTGATGACGATTTGTATAGATCGCCCATTACTGCAGCATATACTAAGTCTGGATTTTTAGGATGAATTCTAATTCTTGGAATATGCCTTGAGTTTTTCAATCCAGTTTCTGTCCATGTGGTACCAGCATCTACTGACTTCCACATTCCCCAACCAGAAGAAACATTTCCTCTCACGGTCACTTCTCCACCACCAACATAGATGACATTGTTGTCCCATTCACTTACTGCCACAGCCCCTATTGAACCACCAAAAAATCCATCTGAAATGTTTTCCCATGTACCACCTGCATCAGTAGTTCGCCAAACACCACCTCCAGTCGCTCCCATATAGTAGAGATTTGCTTTTCCGGGTACTCCAGTTACGGCAGCAGATCGTCCGCCACGAAATGGACCAATATTACGCCACTGCATTCCTTCATAAAACTCCTTACTATAGGAGTCAGTGGTTGATGATTTACTTTTTTTTCTTTGAGAATGTCCATCGGATACAATGAACACCAAGGCGATAACAGCCAGAAGTAGCTTCTTCATTTCTTAATTAGGTTTAAGTTTCTTTTCTAAGTTAGGAATTATCTTGAGTCAATTCTGTTGTAGCATATACCAGAGGTCATTAATTGATGTAAAAGGAAGTGATAAATTTGAACTTCTCATCTAACTTTATCTTTTGATAATATACTTAAATTTAAACGACTGAGCGCTTGAATAAAGCTAACATCACAGGTATTCATAAAGAGATCATTGAAGATATGATCAATCAGGCATTGGCTAAGGCGGCAGAATCCATGGGGAAGATGCTGAAAATTAGAATGTCTCCTGACCTAATCGATTACGGTGAAGGTAGACTGAATAGAATAAGAGAGTTTGATGATTTAGGAAGGTTTAGAGTCAACTTGATGAAAGTGGCTTTCAAAGGTGAGATTAATGGGGCATTTTATTTCATTATCAACACTCCAGAAATGGAACTCATCAATAAAGTATGCTTGCCAGATAGTGTTTCCTCAAGTAGAACATCTCAAAATAAGATGATGAAGCACGATTTTATGACAGAAATTGAAAACTTGATTGCTTCACAGTCTATAGCAGCATTGTCAGAATTTCTAGGCGTACAGCTTTTAGGTGAAGTGCCTTTGGTACGAATTATTAA
>CAYGTD010000075.1:0-11728 GCA_964352725.1 uncultured Roseivirgaceae bacterium | reverse complement strand
ATTAAAGGCGAATTGGTTAATAATTACCTAGAGAACGAAAATGATCAAAACAAAACTCAATTTTTTGTAAAGTCAAATTTGAATGGAATTGCAGTGAATATTTCTCCTTATTTCATCTGGATGATAGATGAGAATTTCATGAAAATGTCGAAGCTTAATATTGTGACTTAAGTTTTCTTAAAATTCAAAGCAGCACTATTCATACAGTATCGTTGACCAGTAGGTTGAGGACCATCTGAGAAAATATGACCAAGGTGACCACCACATTTTCCGCACTTTGCTTCTGTTCTAATCATTCCGAATGATTTGTCCGTCTCAAATTCAACTGCTTCAGGAGAAATGGCATCATAAAAACTGGGCCATCCTGAACCCGAATCAAATTTCACGTCCGAGGAGAATAGAGGGTTACCACAGGCTGCACATTCGTAAGTACCAGCGTCTTTATTTTCAAGAAGTGTTCCAGTAAAAGCTCTTTCAGTACCTTTTTTTCTCAAAACTTCAAATTGCTCTGGTGTCAGTTCATTCTTCCACTCTTCTTCTGTCTTATTGATCTTTTCCATGTTCTTGAAATACTTGATTACTGCTTATGTGTTCAATTTTACTCCCATCAAATATCCTTAATTTGATTTAATTAGTAATACAATTACACATCAAATAAGTTCACATTTCGCGATGATAAGAATAATTGTTTGCCCTTATTTAATTAAAAATCACAAGTGGCTTACAAACTTGTTAGGTGATTTATAAGAGGACTGCTCATGGAGTATAATCAATAAGCATCTCTTATCTCATTCAACAATCGCTGCATTTCATTCTTCACCTCATCAGTAGGTCTGGTGTAGTGATTATTCATAAATGAAAAAATCAACGTTTTGCCTGACCTAGTTATTAAAAATCCGCTAAGGTTGTGATTATTACTCAATGTTCCCGTTTTTGCATATATGTAAGGTTCGTCAGAGATATACCATTTCTTCAGCGTTCCTTCTCCGCCTTTTGGTAAAATCCATTTCAGTCTTTCCATCCCAAATTCGTCATAACACAACTTTAAAAGTTTCACTTGGTCTATTGGAGAAATTAAATTGTACCTAGAAAGTCCAGACCCATCTACCCATTTAAACTCATTGAGGCTTGTCAGCCATTTAGCTTTGGCAAACCCAATGAATGGTCCGATTTCTGAATATCCATTTTTCCAAGCAGTTTGAATGAGTAGTTGTTCCGCTAAAAAATTATCACTTGGCTTCATCATCATAGCTAGTATAAAGTCAACAGATTGAGAATATAGCGTGTCGGGTAGAATGAGTTCTTCTTCACTAAGTCTTACAGTGGAATTTAGCGTGTCGCTTAATAGCTGAACTAAAAGCTCTTTCGAAAAGTCAAACGGAATTACTCGTTCAAAATCAGAAGTATCACTTTCTAAAAATGCCTTGAAAATATTAAATTTAATATCTCTTCCTACTTGTTCGCTAGGAATAACAGAAGGGAGCACTTCTACATAATCACTAAAAAAGTTGGGAATAATATGAAGAGATGTATCTTTTTTAACCACACTAATTGTATTGCCATAAGTAGGCCACCAAGTTCTTTGAGGCTGATAGTCATACACATAATCATCCCATGCCCATCCCGTCCCAAATATGTCTAATTCATTCTTCGGATATATGATGTCGATGGTGTCATATTTTTTCAGAAACTGATAATCAAGCTGGACATCAAATTTCGGGTGGAGAAATGTAGGATTTCCAACAGGAGCTACTGAAACACCTTTACTAGTTTCTTGATAAATCAAACCGGGAATTGAGTCATTGAATGTTTTCAAAACCGTATACATGGTAAGCAACTTAGTATTGGATGCAGGAGTGAAACGTTTGTCACTATGATGATTCACTAGATAGTCGTTACCCTCAATGTCAAAAAGTGAAAATCCTGTAAACTGGTCGGAAAAAACAGGAGACTCCTTCAAAATTTTAGAGACATCTCTTTTCATAGCCACTTTTTTTACAGAGGCACAGGCTGAGGCAAATACAACAAAAACACAGAATATTACAAATTTCGACATTTGGCTATCGATTTCTATTTAGTTAGAAAAACGGATTTCAGTTGTTTAATAGCAAGCTTCATGGATTTTGATTGAAATCCTATTCAAATCAACTTATTTTTTTAGTAATATTTTTCTCACTATTTTGCTGCTCTAAGCTGAACCTATAACCATTTACTACCACTCATGGGCATTCTAGACTTAATTACCCTACTTATTTTTCTCGCTGCAGGATTTACATTAATCAATATAACGGTATTGAAGCTTCCTTCAACCATTGGATTAATGGTGATAGCGCTTATTATGTCAATGACAATCCTCTTTTTAGGATATTTCTTTCCTTCTATTACAGAAGGAGCAGAGGGTATCATAGCGGAATTTGACTTTGAAGAAGTGCTGATGAATGTGATGCTAAACTTCTTGCTGTTTGCGGGAGCGCTCTCCACAGATCTCAATAAGCTGATGGAAGAGCGAGTGCCAGTATTCGTTTTAGCTATATGCGGGACATTAATTTCTACGTTTGTTGTAGGTCTATTAGTGTTTTGGATATTCCCCCAGATTGGTTTCGAGATTGACTTAATCTACTGTTTACTTTTTGGAGCCTTGATCTCACCTACAGATCCAATTGCAGTTTTGTCATTAGTGAAGAAAGTAGGTCTTTCGAAGAAATTGGAAATAAAAATTGCTGGAGAATCTCTTTTTAATGACGGTGTTGGAGTAGTTGTGTTCCTAACTATTTTAGGAATTGCCAAAGCTCAAGCAGGAATTATTGAAGCTGGTGGTCATACTGGTGAAATTACGGTATGGAGCGTTGCATCATTGTTTGGTGTTGAGGTGATTGGAGGTTTATTGATGGGAGCTTTATTTGGATTCATGGGCTTCAAGCTTTTGAATTTCATTGATAATGATCATGTAGAACTGGAAGTTTTAGTAACTCTAACACTGGTAATGGTCGGAGGGAGGCTAGCTGAAGTAATTCACGTTTCAGCACCATTAGGTATGGTAGTGATGGGCTTGTTTATAGGAAATCAAGGAAGAGACGAGCACTTGGCAAATGCTACAGGTGAGTATGTCTATAAATTTTGGCACCTTCTTGATGAAGCGCTAAATGCTATTCTATTTATTTTGATTGGACTAGAAATGATGGTCATCGCCGATTCATTTACGATGGGAAATGTCGCGGCTGGCGGGATTGGTATTCTCATAGTCCTTTCTGCTCGTTTCTTGGGAGTAAGTATTCCTGTTACCATTATGAAATATTTCCGAGAGTTTGAACCGAAAACTATCCAAATATTGACATGGGGAGGTTTGAGAGGAGGTATATCTGTTGCGCTAGCGCTTTCACTTTCTGATTTTGAGTGGATTGATCAAACAGTGAAAGAAACAATCTTATTTACTACTTATTCTGTTGTTGTATTCTCTATTCTTGTTCAGGGACTGACAATTGGGTTGCTCTTAAAAAATAAGAATTAATCTGATATGTGATTTCGCTAAAAATGACGAAATTTGCACGTTGAAACACTGACTAATTGCTAATTCTCCTTTCAATTATATAATTGATCGTATGGGAGATCAAAAAAAACACACATGAAACTAAGTATTGCTGAAGGTTTTTATTTAATAGCTCTAGATGACGAGGAAGGAAGAATATTGGCTGCCGCTGAAAAGACAATGGTGCCCGGTGTTATTTCAGCCTGTATTCTTGAGTTGTACCTGCTGAAGAAAGTGAGCTTAGATGGGGGGAAAGTGGCTGTTATAGATGCTGTAGGTACAGGTAATCGTATTTTGGATAATGTATTGAAGAAGTTGACCAATGGAGCCGCTCTTTTGGATCAAATCAAAACACTTTCTGCTACATTTAAGGATGTGCAAGAAGATTTGAATGCACTTCTTACGCAAAGAGGTATTCTTCAGAAAGAAGAGACTAAGCTGCTTTGGATTCCACTTTCTGAGCGAATGGACAATGCTAACTATGCATTCGAACAAGAAATTAGAAATCAACTACAAGCAATTGTATTTAAGAGTGCTAAGCCATCTCCTGCTTTCATTATTCTTTATTCATTAATTGACGATTGTGGTATTTTAGAAGAAGTATTCCCAGATAAAGATGATATGATCGATGCTGAGAAAGTGGGGAAGGATATTATAGGGGCATCTGGAATTGATCAAAACTTAGGAAACGCACTTACTATTCTTAAGAAGCATTTCAAAGGATAATTAATCAATTTTCATAAATTATATAGAAGACTAGTCAGAAACGGCTGGTCTTTTTTAATTGCTAGTATTTAGATCTTCTTGCTCGAGTTCGTCTAGCTCTTTTTTCTCAAGTAACAAATTTGCTTCAAAAATTTGCTCAAACTCAATTTTCGCTTGCTCTTCGCTTATGTTACTTACTCTGGCATAGATTTTATTCTGGAAAGTTTGAAGCGTCTTTAAATAGGCTAAAACAGTATCTTGTTTTTCCATTAATTTGTTGGCTCTAAACGCCATGAAGCCAAAACCCTCATGAGGGTTGTTATTATCTCGCTCCATCATAAGATATTCAACACCGTCTACACGAACTCTCTGGAAATGAGAATCCTCAAAGCTGTCTGAGACTGCTCTGGGTCTGAATTCCTCTCCCTCATTGATATCTTTATTTCTGCAAGAGGAAACTAATACTAGACATACAATGGGTATCAGGAACTTTTTCATTTGTTATCTCTTATATATCCTTCTTCTACACCAAATACTTTTCTTAAAAGCTTAAAGGCTTTCCCATTCAATATAATAATCAAATAATCTCCAGGGCTTATTTTTAGGTCACCTAATGGATTTTTAATCAATTTTTTCTTGCCGTATTTATCACGTTTGGTGATACCAATTAACACAGCATTATACTTTCTTTTTAAGTCGAAAAAGCATTCTTGATAAGGCTTACCTACATATGGATTTTGCTGTACGACCAGAAACTGCTTAATGTCATAGTCTCCATCTGATTTCGCATAGGAAAGAATAGATTCACTGTAAGAAGCTACATCAGGTTCAAACATATAAGAGGCAAGAAGCTTAGAGGAGATCTCTTTTGTGGAAATAGTATTGGAAACTCCAGCCGACATAAAAGTATTCTTTAAGTCTGCATTTTCAAGCGTCACTACAAATTCTGTCTCTGGGAATACTTTCTTTAGGTTCAGTACATAAACGAGCTTTTCTGTGTCATCCTCAATATTGATGAAGACCATTGTGGCTTCATGAATATTGGATTTTTTGAGTAGCTCTGTATTGTTAAAGTCACTAAAAAGCACAAACACATTTTTCGAATTGTACTTTTCTCTAATTAAATCTACCTCGTCTCTCACAGGTGTGACTACCGCAACCCTTTTACCAACTCCAACAAGTTGATCAACCACATGCCAACCAAAGTCGTTCCAGCCAACGATAACGACATGGTTGGAAAAATCGGTCCCAGAATACCCCAATTGTTTATTTTCTCTAATAGTAGCCATAAGCAGATTAAGTTGTCCAATTAAAATACCGAAAATGGCAATACTTGCCAGAATAAAAATATAAGCGATTGCTCTTCCATAAACAGTAGCGGGAAAAATGTCTCCATAACCAACGGTAGTCAAAGTTACCATTGTATACCAGATGGCATTAGAGTAATTAGTCAGAGCAGATTGATCACTTTCTTGTTCAACGTAGATCAACATTGTGACCAGTCCAAAGTAAACTACAGCAACTAGCACTATGAGTGCGAGCAGACGAAATTTTACGTTCTTTGTGAGATGTGTTGACATGAGGTGATCGGTAAAGATCAAATATAATATAAAGTAGTCGGATCGGATTAATTAATCTGTAGAGTAATTATAGAATTTAATTATTCAAATATTTTGACAATTCTGAGATGGAAGAGATAGCTAATGAATCTGCCATTTCTTTTCTCATCATTAACGAGAATGTATTGTTGAATCCTAATGGTGAAAGTACCTCGATATCATGTGATTTGAGGCCCATTTTTATTTCTTCCAAAATTACCTCTGGATTTGAAAAATTGTCTGATTCTTCAGGTGTTTTTTGAAGTAAAACAAGGTATGCAGTTCCTGTATACTCGGCATACATATCAATCTCGCCATATTTAAGGGCATCAAATACCAACTTTGTACCTCCAAATCCCAGCCTTAAGTTGGTGGTCAGATTAGTTTTTATTTCTATTAATTGTGCGAAAATATGTGCTAAAATGAAGTTTTCAGTAAAGGCTTTTGATCCAATTTGTATATCTGCATCATCATTTGTCCCAGCATTGGGATTGGAGTAAATATTTATGGATTTTAGAAATTCATTGGCCACTTCAGCTAGCGGCCTCTTCAAACCATCTACTTGGTAGTTTAGATTTGACATTATTTCATCACTCATTTTATTTTCCAGAATACCAAAGCATTTATTCAGTTCTGGGAATTTTTCAAGCGCATGCGTATTTACCAAAGGAACTGCGAAGTAAGGAGGGAAGTAGCCTTTATCATCTTTAAGTGGTGTAAGGTTGTATTCTCTGATTTTCCCATCTGTGCTGAAACCATCTATTACATCTACCAGATGCTGGTTCAATGCCTGATACTTTAAGGCGATTTCCATTTCCTTTATTTCCATTGGGAGATCATATAAGTAATCTAGTCCGAGGTATCCGTCTTCTCTTTCTATAAACTCAGATGTAAAGCCTGCGGTTAATTTGTAGTTTTTATTATTTGACTGGAGCATCCAAGGAATAAGAAAAATGATGGCAAGAGCTACTCCGCTAGCTAGCCAAGTTTTGAGACTGGAGGCATTTCGTTGGAGTATCCCAAGAGTAGCATCAAGTAAGATGGCTAGTAAAGATGCTGGAATTGCCCCCGATAAAATCATGTTGGTATTGTTGAGCGAGATTCCTCTAAATATAAATTCACCAAGACCACCAGCGGCTATTAAAGCACACAAAGTGGCTACACCAACGTTAATTACTGCGGAGGTTCTGATACCTGCAAGAATGACAGGAAAAGCCAAAGGAAATTCTACAAAACGTAATAGTTGAAACTTAGTCATTCCCATGCCTATTGATGCTTCTTTTATAGCAGGATCAATGCCTTTAATTCCAGTATAGGTATTCCTCACAATGGGTAAGAGCGCATACAGGAAAAGTGCGATAATGGCTGGAGTGGTGCCAATTCCAAAAACAGGTAAGAGAAACCCAAGAAGTGCCAAGCTTGGAATGGTTTGGATAACTCCAACAAAACCTAACGTGAGTGTAGATGCTTTTTCAATTCGAGTAATGATTACACCAATAGTCACACCAACAAGGATGGCTATCGCCATTGATATCAGCGTGAGTAAAAGGTGCTGTGACGTTTGATCTAGTATTTCCTCCTTGTGCGATATGATAAACTCCCACAAATTCATGCTTTGTAGTGCTTAAAGAATTTGGATATGGCTTTACTCTTAAGATCACCAGATTTGCTAGTATCGCTCAATAAATCCATCAAAGGAATACCATTTTGATCAGTGCTTTGAAGAGCAAGAATTAATCGATCTTTTTGAAGAAACGAAGAAACGAAATCATTAGATGGAGAATTAAGTAATTCTACTGGTGTACCTATTTGCTGAACATCACCTTCATTCAGTAAAACGATTCTAGTCGCCAGTTTAAACGCTTCCTGAATATCATGTGTGACAAGTACAATCGTCTTGTTTTGTAATTCTTTGAAATTCAAAAAGTCATCTTGTAATTGATTTCTAGTGATATTATCCAACGCACTAAATGGCTCATCCATTAAAATGATCTCAGGATCATTGGCCAATGCTCTAGCAATACCTACTCTTTGTTGCTGCCCACCACTTAATTCCATTGGTTTTCTATGCAATAATTCAGCATCGAGATTAACAAGATCTAATAATTCTATAAGCCGACTTTTTGAGAGCGATTTATTCGAAATGCGATTGACTAGCTCGATATTTTTTTGAATAGATAAGTGTGGTAGTAAACCCACATCCTGAATGATATAACCAATGTTTCTTCTTAATTCGTGAGGTGGGAATAAAGCAGTGTTCCGGTTATCAATAAGAATTTCACCTTCATCGACATCAATCAATCGGTTGATTAATTTCAACAAAGTGGTCTTACCGCAACCGCTAGGACCTAATAAGACAATGGTTTCAGATTCTTTAATCTCCAGATTTATGTCATTCAGGACTTGCTTAGTTCCGTATGATTTAGAGATATGATGAAGTTGGAGTTTGATTATGTTATTCTTTGTCAACAAAATTTAGCTTCGAGAACACTTTTGGTCAGATACTCTAAAAATTTTCATTAAATCAAATAAAAAACTTTATTTATTAAACCCTCTTAATTTTATCTGAGTCAATTTTCTCTTCGTATCTAGTGGGAAATCTCCTTTCATCATCCAATCGTAGAAGCTGGGTTCTTTTTCCAAAACTTCAACAACTGGTTTCCATCTATGCTTTCCGAAGTTGAAGCACTCTACTCCGTTTTTGAAAACCATTCTTCCTCCCAAATCAACTTTATCAGAATAGCTCAACGTGTGTAATGAACTCATATCATTTTCAATAGTGGATGTTTTCTTCCCAAGTCCATCAAATACATCTTGTCCTTCATATTTTTCTACCTGAGCCAGTAATACTTCATAGGTTGCTTTGGTGTCTGCAAGTGCACTATGTGCGTTTACCAAATCTTCTCCACAATAAAACTTATAGGCGGCAGTCAAGTTTCTTTTTTCCATCATGTGGAAAATCTTCTGTGCATCTACAATTTTTCTATTATCTACATTAAACTCTACATCGGCCCTTAAAAACTCTTCTACCAAAACAGGTACGTCAAAACCCATACAGTTGAAACCCGATAGATCACAGCCCTCTAGATATTGCGCTAGGGATTTGGCTATTTGCTTAAATGAAGGTTCATCTTTTACGTCTTCATCATAGATCCCATGTATCATGCTTGTTTCCGCAGGAATAGGGATGGTAGGATTGATCTTCCTCGTTTTTTCTTCAATAGAGCCATCAGGCATCACTTTTACCATCGCCATCTCCACGATTCTGTCATGTGATATATTGGTACCAGTAGTTTCTAGATCGAAAACAACAAGAGGATTTTTAAGATTGAGTTTAAACAAAATAGATGAATTGAAATGCGTTAAAATTTGTTTTAGTGTCGTTAATTCCAAAGGTAATACAAAGCAGATAAGACAGACAATGAAGGTTGTTTGTAAAATGTGGAATACTAATCTTCTTTATCTACTTATCAAAAGATGAAGGAAACTATGTTTGCAAGATCATACTAACTTTTATAACCACTCCGAATGGACGAAGCGAAACAAACCTCATTTTCTACCTCAAAAAGTCGTCGTTTAGGAGTTAGTCAACTGACAGAGGGACTGGGTAAACTACCACCTCAAGCAGTAGAGATAGAAGAAGCGGTATTAGGCGCATTGATGCTAGAGCGAGACGCCCTGTCAACAGTTATCGATATCCTTCACCCAGAGAGTTTTTATAAAGACGCCCATCAAGATATTTATCAAGCAATTACTGACTTATTTAACGATAGTCAGCCAATTGATATTAAAACAGTCACTCATCAATTAAGAAAAGTGGCTAAACTCGATTTAGTTGGTGGGGCGCATTATATCGCAGAGCTCACAACTAAAGTAAACTCCGCCGCAAATATTGAGTATCATGCAAGAATCATTGCTGAGCAATCAATTAAGCGTGAGTTGATTCGTATCTCATCTGAAGTGCAACGTGATGCTTACGAGGATACTATTGATGTATTCAAATTGCTAGATAAGGCAGAGCAATCACTGTTTGAGGTGTCTGAGTCACATATTAGAAAGAACTATGACAAAATGAGTTCTTTGCTACATCAAGCAATTGAACAAATTCAAGACAAAAAAGATAAGCAAGATGGATTGACAGGGATACCTACTGGTTTTTCTGCTTTAGATCGAATTACATCTGGATGGCAACCATCTGATTTGGTAATTATTGCAGCTCGCCCAGGTATGGGAAAGACAGCTTTTGTGGTTTCAGCTTTACGAAACGCAGCTATAGATTTTGGGCATGCATGCGCCATATTCTCTTTGGAGATGTCATCCATTCAGTTAGTTAATCGATTGATATCTGCTGAGGCGGAGTTAGAAAGTGAGAAAATTAAGCGAGGAGACTTAGCTGACTATGAGTGGGAACAGATTGTCCATAAAACGAGTAAGCTTTCAGAAGCACCCATCTTCATTGATGATACTCCAGCATTGAGTATTCTGGAGTTGAGAGCGAAGTGTAGAAGACTAGTTGCACAGCATAATGTGAAATTGATCATCATAGATTATTTGCAGCTAATGTCTGGTGACAGTGGAGGAAAAGGTGGAGGAAACAGGGAGCAGGAAATTGCTTCCATCTCAAGAGCCTTGAAGGGTATAGCCAAAGAATTGAATGTTCCTGTTCTTGCACTTTCTCAGCTGAGTAGGGCAGTGGAGACACGAGGAGGTGATAAACGTCCAATGCTTTCCGATTTGAGGGAATCAGGATCAATTGAGCAGGATGCGGATATGGTAATGTTCTTGTATCGTCCAGAATACTATGGTTTGGATACAGATGAATCAGGAATGCCATTACAAGGACTGGGAGAGGTGATCATCGCTAAGCACAGAAATGGTCGTACCGATACTGTCAATCTGAAGTTCATTGGTAAATACACCAAATTTACTGATTGGGATGGAGATAGCGGTGGAAATGGATTTGGTTCATTCCCAACATCTGGCCCAGAAAACACAGATTTCACCATCACACTTCCAAGTAAAGCCAACGATGGTGATGCTGGAGATGATGATCAGCCGTTCTAACAACTGTCAATGGTCAATTATTCATTTTAATTCTAATAGAGTGAAAGCAATAACTATAACCGATCAATCGGAACCAATACAACTTTCAAGTTTGGAAAAACCAACTATTTCAGAAGGTGAATGTCTTGTCAGACTGACAGCTGCAGCGCTGAATAGAAGGGATCAATGGATCAGAGAAGGGATGTATCCGGGCATTCAATTTGGAACTGTTCTTGGATCAGATGGATGTGGAGTAGTAGAGGAAGGCGATGCGAGCTGGCTTGGTAAAGAAGTGATCATTAATCCCAATGTAGATTGGGGAGATGATCCCGAAGTGCAATCTGCTAAATATTCCGTTTTGGGTATGCCAACAAATGGGACATTGGCAGAATACATCAAAGTACCCACTCATAGACTGCACGAAAAACCAGCCAATTTATCCAATGAGGAGGCAGCTGCAATCCCTTTAGCTGGGTTGACGGCATTTAGAGCCACCATAAAAAAAGGAGGAGCAAGAGCAGGAAAAAAAGTACTTGTAACGGGTGCTGGTGGTGGAGTATCACAATTCGCTATTGCTTTTTCATTAGCGTCTGGCGCAGAAACCTACGTTACTAGTGGAAGCGATGAAAAGATTGCACGAGTAATGAAAATTGGTGTAAAAGAAGGCTTCAATTATAAAAATGATAAGTGGTTTAAAGAAGCATCGTCTGTTGGTGGTTTTGATGCTATCATTGATAGTGCCGGAGGAAATCAACTGAACAACTACCTTAAAATCATAAAGCCAGCTGGAAGAATTGTGATGTATGGAAGCACAACTGGTCATCCAGAAAAATTAGATGTGTTCAGACTGATTTGG
>CAYGTD010000074.1:0-12919 GCA_964352725.1 uncultured Roseivirgaceae bacterium | reverse complement strand
CATATAGTGGTACATTCTTGCTCACGCATCTTGCTGAAAACGCCATTATAGTGCCCTGTAATTTCAACCTTTGCGGTGAAGCCACCTTCATTTTCGCCAGGCCCTTCTGCAGCCATCTCCCATAATTTATCTACCCCTATGAGGTATGCCATGAATGTATGCATAATAATGACACTCACCCCAACAAATAAGATATGCTTGAATGTCTTTTTAGCTATTTTCTCTTTATCCCATGACTGCTTATCTAGCTTCTTTTGAGCCATATAGTCCCCTTCTATCCAATACTCAATTTTCCGAAAGACGCCCTCCATAAAGATGGTTTGCGGGCAAATCCAACCACAAAAAATACGGCCAAAGACTACAGTGAAAAGAATAATAAAAACTAGGAAGGTGAGCATTCCTATAACGAATAAGAAAAAATCTTGTGGCCAAAAGACTTGACCAAGAATGATGAACTTTCTCTCCAAGACATCTAATAGTAAAAAGGGCTGACCGCCTATTTTTAAGAAAGGACCCGACAAGAGAAAAGCTAGAAGAGTATAGCTGACTAAAGAGCGATAGTTCGTGAACTTCCCCTTCGGCTTTTTGGGATATACCCAAATCCTTTTCCCCTCCTTATCTACGGTAGATAAATGATCTCTGAAGGTTTCCTCCGCCGCGTCCTGTTCTTCATATAAGTCTACAACGTCAGCCATTAGCAGCACTCGCCATCTTCGAGATCAGCCTCATCATCAATGATCTCCATATCCGTATTTTCATCACTTTCTTGTTGAGAATCCTCTCTTTCAAAAAGTTCTCCTTGGGGATCTTTTGGATCAGCTGCAGCTTGTCCCTCCATCATATAAATGTAGCTAGCTACCTGACTCATTTTCTGTGGAGACAACTGAGTTTCCCAGGAGATCATTCCTTTTGAAGGAACTCCATATTTGATTGTTTTAAAAATCGATTTGATATCTCCTCCATGTATCCAATATTTATCAGTGAAATTAGGCCCAACACCTCCTCCTCCATCTTTGGCATGGCATACCGCACAATTAGCATCAAAAATGACTTTCCCTGCTAACAAATCTTTTGATTCTGTAGATAACTCTACTGACTTCTCATCAACTAAATTATCCAATGAAGCCAAATAGACTTTCACTTCTGTATCCGCTTTTTTCATAGCTAACTCATATTCTTCTGCCTGGGTAGGGCCAGAGCCAATGTGATAGTTAAACAAATAGATCACCCCAAAAATGATACTTGCATAGAATCCATAAATCCACCATGAAGGGAGTTGATTATCAAGCTCTCTAATACCATCGTATTCGTGATCGGTAGCTATTGTTTCCTCCTTCTCAATTGGAACAGACTCATGGAAACGATTCCAAAAACGGCCCCAAAAGCTCACTGATTCCTCTCCCTCTCTTGCTTTTATAAGCTCTACTTCTTCTTCAACTATACCTTCTTCAGCTTGCTTGGTTTTTAGAATGACCATCATCGCTTTATACATGACCATCATTGCGAAAAGCAATACCAGACAGACAACAACTGCAAGAGCCAATACAATTTCTACTTGATATTGCTCGAAAAGACTTTTTGATGAAACAGTCTTCTCTTGCGCAAGCAATAGTTGAGGAATGAACGAAATGAAGGTGATTACAATTATTTTAAGCTTCTTCATGGCTAGTATCTTTTGAGTCTAAGGGAATATTTGCTATAGCATCTATCACGTTTTTATCAGTCTTGAATACATAAATGATTAGACCAATGAAAAAAATGAAGAAGATGACGAAAGAGATAAGTGGATATATTTCAATTCCTGAAATAGTCTCCATATGATGTTTGATAAATTTTAGCATAATTCTATTGGTTAGCTACCTCTTCTGTTTTCTTAATGTCTGTACCCAATCGCTGCAGGTATGCTATGAGCGCTACGATTTCTTTATCAGGGCTCATTTTAACACCTTCCGCTGCTAATCCGTCTGTTATCGATTTAGCTTGCTTTTCGGCATCTGCCACAGCTTGATTTTCATAGCCTTCAGGATACGGTACGCCTAATGTTTGCATTGCCGTTATTTTTTTAGGAGTCATTTCCTTGTCCCAATTCTGCTCAAATAACCAAGGGTACGGTGGCATAATAGATCCCGGCGACATACTTTCTGGCTCTAGCATATGATAAAAATGCCAGCTATCAGGATACTTTTGTCCCAGTCTATGAAGGTCTGGGCCTGTTCGCTTAGATCCCCATTGAAACGGATGATCGTATACGAATTCTCCTGCTTTAGAATATTCCAAATCATTTGGATCATATCTCATCACCTCAGATCTGAAAGGCCTAATCATTTGTGAATGACAGGTATAACATCCTTCTCTTACATAAATATCTCTACCGTTTAGTTCCAAAGGCGTATAAGGAGTCACCGTAGAAATAGTTGGCACATTGGACTCGATAAGGAATGTCGGAATGATCTCAATCGCTCCACCAATCGCTACAAGAACTAAACTAAATACAAGCATCCTCACAGGTTTCCATTCAAAGATTCTTCTGTGCCAATGCTCGCTTGCATCTGGCTTATAGTCTTTCAATAATGGAGCAGCTTCTGCCTTCGTCTCATTGATAAAACTTCCAGACTTAGCTGTTTTTATCAAATTATATACCATAACTAAAACACCAGATAGGTAAAGCAATCCGCCGAAAGCTCTTAGTGCATACATTGGCATAATCTGAGTTACCGTTTCAAGGAAGTTGCTATATACCAATGTGCCATCAGGATTGAATTGCTTCCACATCAAACTCTGAGTGAATCCTGCCCAATACATCGGGATAGCGTAAAACAAAATCCCCATTGTACCAATCCAGAAATGCGCATTGGCTAGTTTTTGAGAATGAAGTTTCGTTCCATACAGTCGAGGAATCATGTAGTAAAGCATAGCAAACGTCATGAATCCATTCCATCCTAGTCCTCCTACATGTACGTGAGCTACAATCCAATCTGTAAAGTGACCAATCGCATTAACATTTTTCAATGATAGCATTGGGCCTTCAAAAGTGGCCATGCCGTAACATGTGACTGCTACTACCATGAATTTGAGAATAACATCTTCTCTCACTTTATCCCATGCACCACGAAGCGTCAAAAGTCCATTGAGCATACCACCCCAAGAAGGAGCAATGAGCATGATAGAAAATACCACTCCCAGCGACTGAGCCCAATCAGGAAGTGAATTATATAACAAGTGGTGAGGCCCTGCCCAGATATAGATAAAGATCAGGGCCCAAAAGTGAATAATGGATAGTCGGTAAGAATAAATAGGTCTTCCAGAAGCTTTGGGAATGAAATAGTACATTAAACCCAAATAAGGTGTTGTAAGGAAAAACGCTACTGCATTGTGACCATACCACCACTGCACTAGTGCATCTTGTACTCCTGCATACCATGAATAACTTTTCGTCAAGCTAATAGGTAGTTCAAATGAATTGACCACATGCAGCATAGCAACCGTAACGAATGTTGCGATAAAAAACCAAATAGCTACATAGAGATGACGTTCTCTTCGTTTGATAATCGTCATGAACATATTGATACCAAATACGATCCAAATAAGCGTGATTGCAATATCTATCGGCCACTCTAGCTCTGCATATTCTTTTCCAGAAGTCATTCCAAGGGGAAGTGTGATTGCTGCTGCCAGAATAATTGTTTGCCATCCCCAAAAGTGAATCTTGCTGAGCAGATCACTAAACATTCTTGCTTTACAAAGACGCTGCAGTGAATAGTATACTCCGGCAAAAATTCCGTTTCCTACGAATGCGAAAATGACTGCATTGGTATGCAATGGACGAACCCTACCGAACGTGGTATACTGAAGTCCGAAATTGGCTTCTGGCCACACAAATTGACAAGCGACTAATAGCCCGACCGTCATCCCAATAACACCAAATATAGTGGTGGCTATCAGGAAATTTCGAACAGTAGTGTTGTCATAGTAGAAGGTGTCCATACCGGAATTGGATGTAGTGCTATTGGACATGGATGCTAGGTTTTATAGTTGTACTCTTTTTTTTCTGATTAGTGGAAACGGGTGAATCCTTAGTCGAGGAGCTATTTTTAGATGAAGGCTCATCTTCAAAAAGCATTCTAACAGAAGGGGTATAATCATCCTCAAACTGACCGTTTTTGGAAGCCCAAAGAAAGGCTGCTAAAAAACCGCCTGCTAAGAGCAAGCTGCACGTGATAAGGATAAATATTACACTCATAATCTCAATGACAAGATTAGCATGAGCTACTAGGCTATAGGATGAGGGTTGTTAGGATGAAAACTGATTTTTGTCAGTTGTGGATGGAAGAGGTTAAAATGACAAAACAAATAGTGGGAACTGATCTATCATATCAAAAAGTATAATCTGAGGAATAAACCATCATTAGGATTACTGCAAAGGGTATTATCCCTCGTACATCTTCAACCGATTTTTGACCTCCACTAATTCGGCATTCAGATGGTCAATCTTATTTAATAGATGAAAAATCGTATCTATTCCTTCGAGGTTAATGTCCAGATCAAGGTGTAACCTTATAATGCGTTCTACATCTGCGATTTTATCTTTTTCAATATAGTCTGCCTGTTCAATGGTTTGGATTTCAATCATTCCATATTCATGCAAATTCGCAAAAAAAGTTTGATCTATTTCATAATGCAAACTCAGTTGGCTAATCGATATCAAATCTTCTGAACTCATGCTGTTCTCAGTTTATCTAGTTCGGCAATTAACTCCTTTTCTTTTTTAGAGAGCCGGACAGGTAGCTTTATCTGATAGGTAACATAAAGATCCCCAAATTGTCCTTCTTTTTTATAGACAGGAAACCCCTTTCCTTTCAGCTTGACTTTTGTTCCATTTTGCGTTTCTGGAGCGACTTTCATTTTTACTTTTCCATCAAATGTATCAATGGTAACATCTCCACCTAGCAACGCCCGATACAAGTCTAAATCTACAATAGTATGAAGGTTATCCCCATCTCGTTTAAATGATGTAGCATTATCAATAGTGAATTGAATGAACAAATCTCCATTAGGACCACCATTCACTCCCCCTCCGCCCTGTCCTTTTATTTTAATGGTTTGACCATTTTTTACCCCCGCAGGAATCGTAAGACCTAAAGCTTTTCCATTTACATTGATTGTGCGTTTGTGCGTTTTGTAGATGTCCTTTATATCCAACCGTAATTCCGCATTATAATCAGCTCCTTTAAATTTTATGTTGGCCCCACCTTTAGAAAAGCCGCCTCCAAACATAGATTCAAAAAAATCAGAATAATCGCTTTCTGAAAAATTTCTTGCCTTTCCTTGTCTACTTTGTTGGTGCGGCTGCTGATAGCCTGCTTTTTCAAATTCCTCAGCATGCTTCCAGTCTTTCCCGTAGGTATCATACTTTTTTCGATTTTCAGGATTACTCAGTATTTCGTTGGCTTCATTTACCTCTTTAAATTTTCTCTCAGCTTCCTTGTCATTAGGATTTACATCAGGATGATATTTTCTAGCCAGTTTTCTGTAAGCTTTTTTTATATCCGCTGCTGAAGACTTCTTATCTATCCCAAGTACTTTGTAGTAGTCTATGAAATCCATCTAATTAATTGTCTTCTAAAATTCATCTGCCTCTTTTTCCATTTTTTCCAGTCTCTTATGATAATCTGGAAATTCCTTTTGATGTGTATATCTAATCTTTCTAGTTAATTACCGCCCTTTTTGGTAAATTTTATTCTTGTTCATAGGACTTCCTGATAATAATCCTAGTAAGCATATCGAATAAATAACTAAGTGTCTACCCATTTCTCCAATCACCGAAAATCCAGTTTCCCGCAGCATCTTCCTCTGGTGAAAGAAAGAAATCTTCGAATGCCTTGACCATCTCTCCACCACTTATTTTCTTATCGCTATTTAAATCGAGCAGGTCAAATGCCTTTTTTGCTACCGACATGTACAGACCATAGGCCTTGAACATATCAATGTATTCTTTCTCGTCAATGTATCCATCTCCATCCTGATCAAATAGGGAGAACACATAGGTAGAAGACTGATTGACATAGTCGTTGGGAGTAGAAAGCACTATTTCGTCAAAGAATCGTACCCACTCTTCGAGCGAGAGCTCTGCTTCCTCCTTATCTATGTCCTTCAGGATCTGAATAAACAATTCATATGCCTTTAGTTTCAACATCAAACGCTCTCGGGATTTCTCGCCATATCCTATGATATCACTCATGGTATCCCCTATCATCTCAAAATCATCCTTCTCCAGCATCCCATTTCCGTTAGCATCTAGCACATTAAAGAAATGGATTACTTTTTGTTTTTGTATGGCGTTCATAATGGTATTTGTATTCTGGATATTGACGTTTGTTTCAGGATTCTTGTCTCGTGTTCTAGCTCTCTTATGAGTCCTCTTGTAAATTTATCAATATTTACTATACCTCAATCTACCTCTAAAGTGTGACCAATTTTCTGTGCATTTGATATGCTAAACTTTTTCATAAGAAGAAACTTCTATTTTGATGGTAGGATTCATCGTCACTTTTGACTTGATAGAATTTGATATCAAACAAGCCTTCTCGGACTTTTGTAATACTCGAAGCGCACGTTCTCTTTCACCTTCATGGGCAATCGTCACAGTTGGTTTTAGTATGATTTCCGTCATAAGAAATTTACCTTCTACTTGTTCTAGCTTTCCTTTCGATTGGCATTTGAAGTGAGTGAAATCTAATTTTGAGTTTTCTGCTATGGCTAAAAAAGTAGTCATTAAACAACTACTGACCGAAGCAGTGAATAAGTGTTCTGGAGACCAAATGCCAGGAATCCCTTTATCAAATTCGGGAGGGGTGGCTACTTCGATGCAGCTATTAGCCTCTGTATTCAGTTCTGGTGAACACATGATTCCTTTGCGATCTTTACTCCAATTGATATCTACTTGATAATGATGTGATTCCATAATATTGTAATTAAAGTTTTCAAAAAAATTATTACCTCATTTCGTAGATGACTTAGGAAGTTTTCGCATTGTTTTTTTTACATTCTTCCAAATTCTATTCTTATCAAATTCTGGGGATAGATTGGAATAGCCTACGGCAGTTGATCTCCAAACGACTTGAGATGTTTTGTTATCAATAATATCAATCACTAAGCTCCCTTTCAAATACTGGACGTATTCCGGAAACTCTGAATTGATCCACTGATCTCTAACATTAAATTCTTCATAGCTGAATGGATGATCACTTACTTCCATTTCTTGTTTCTTAATATCAAGATGAAAGTTGACTAGCAAATCTGAATTTTCGTCACCTTGAACATATCCTTTCTCATACATATTGAAGGCAATTGAGTTGAAGAGTTCATCGATCACCTGCTCCTCATACAAGGAATACGGTCCTCTGTAAATAGGATCGCAACTACTCATCCAACACCAACTTTCAAACGACTCAAAGTCAACTGATGGCTTTTGAAGCGTTTTTACTTGTGGAGCACAACTAGCGAATATTAGAACAAAAAAAACAAGAAAATTGAGTTTCATTTTTTGTTCACTAAATAACTCTCAATTGACCTGAAAGTCTATGAGGTTTATCATCGCTATGTGTGAGAAGTGTCAGCAATCAAACCATAAATCCTAGATACGTTTGAAAGACAAACTTGTGGGTGATGAATATTAGAGTGAAATTTTTAGGAGGAGCTCAGTCTGTTACGGGATCTAAATATCTCTTGGAGATTGATGAATATCAACTACTCATCGATTGTGGTTTGTTTCAAGGCTTGAAAGAATTACGATCAAGAAATTGGGACGAACTACCTATTGACTGCTCCGAAATAGACGCTGTGGTACTCACTCATACACACATAGATCATATTGGCTACCTACCTAAACTCTTCAAAAGCGGATTTAAAGGAAAGGTGCATTGCACAATTCCCACAGCTGATCTAGTAGAAATCTTGCTTCTGGACAGTGCCAAATTACAAGAAGAAGAGGCTGATTTTGCTAATAGGAAAGGGTACTCGAAGCATAGTCCTGCTGAACCTCTCTATGGAGTGAAAGACACAGAAATAGTGTTTACACAGCTAGAAGAACATGAGATCGGAGATCGATTTTCGCTCTCAGAAGAAATTGAATTACGCTTCTTTCAGGCTGGCCATGTACTAGGTGCTGCAAGCATAGAAATAATTGTGAAAACAAGTCAAGGAGAAAAGGCTATTGTCTTTTCTGGAGATCTGGGACCAGATGATAATCCACTCCATTTTGCTCCCGAGAAGCCAAAAAAGGCCGATATTCTATTTATTGAAACAACCTATGGAGGTCGCAATCATCATGATGAAAACATTGAGGAGGAACTGAATAGGATACTCAATCATTGTGAAGAAAAAGGAGGATGCTTACTTATCCCTGCGTTTACCTTAGGTCGTACACAATTATTGCTTTACTACTTGTGGAAGGTCTTTCAAAATCGACCTGATCTTCCGGTTTACCTCGATAGCCCAATGGCGATTAAGATTACAGCTTTGTACAAACAGTATGCTGCTTATCATCGCTTGCAAAGCGATGAACCTTTTGGTCATACTATTTTTGATGCTTCATTCATCCACTACATCACAGAGCGATCACAGTCTCAGACACTGAATATGATTCGTGACAGGGCAATTATCATTTCTGCCAGTGGCATGGCTACCGGTGGCAGGATTTTACATCATTTATATCACCGCTTACCAAAGACACAGGACACTATTCTATTCACAGGGTTTATGGCCAAAGGAACTCGTGGTAGATCAATCCTGGATGGAGAGGAAACAATCCGAATCTTTGGTGAAGATGTGATGGTAAATGCACATATCGAAAACTTGGATGGACTATCTGCACATGCCGATCAATCACAACTTTTGGCTTGGCTAGATGATTTAAAAGAATCACCAAAGCAAACATTCTTAATTCATGGGGAAATAGAAGGAAGTAGAGCGCTGCAACGCAAACTTCAAAAGAAGAATTGGAATACGGTTATCCCGGATTATATGGAATCATATTCCCTCTTCGATCATGTATGAGCAATTGCATTTAAGTGACATCATCGAATCTAATTTTTCAATTTGTCACATTAACTTTCGTCCTCTCCAACTCACCATTAGCGTTACAAATCCCACTACTGTAACTGAACTTATAGGCATTAGAATAGCTGATATCAAAGGAGTTAAGTGGCCTGTAATGGCAAATGAAAGACCTACTAAATTGTAGAGAAATGATAGGCCGAAAGCAATAAAAACGACATTGACAATCTGCTTTGAAAACTGAAGAATAGATGGAATCTTCAGGATATGATCAGATTGAAGTATTGCATCACAAGCAGGTGAAAATTGATGAATATCTTCAGAAATAGCAATCCCTACAGCTGCTTTTTTCAATGCTCCTGCATCATTGAGTCCATCACCTACCATCAACATATTCTGATCTTTTTGTGCCAAGAAGCCTAGTTTATCAGATGGTTTTTGTTCAAACTTAAGTCCATCAAAATAAGGCTGGAGATGACTCAGCTCTGAGCTATTATCTCCTGAAAGTAAATGAAGTCTAAATTTCTCTCTCAACTTTTCCAGCATGGAAAAAATTCCTTCTCTGTAGTTGGATGGGATGGCATAAAATCCAACGTATCCATCAATGCTCACATGAACTTGCGATTCATTGATTGTCTTATTTTCCTTGATGCCTAAATAGGAAGCAGAACCTACCTTAATTATTTGACCATTTATTTCCGCTTCAAAACCCTGACCCGTGGTTTCAATAAAGGAAGAGATAGGCAATTTGTCATTTTCTTTTAGCTGCTGATAAACTAGTCTACTCAGAGGATGCGCTGAATTTCCCAATGCTGACCGTAACAATTGCTGTTGAGTCTGATCAAGCTTGACTCCAAAGAATTTAATGCTTGATTGAGGTGAGGTAAGGGTCCCCGTCTTATCAAACACAATAGTATCGATGGTAGATAAAGACTCAATAACTTCCGCATTTTTCATATATAGTCCTGCCTTCCCAAGAAGCCTCATGCCATGACCATATGCGAAAGGAAGAGTTAAGGCCAATGCACAAGGACACGCCACAATCAGTACTGCAGAAACTGCCTTCCATATCATTTCAGGATTAGTAATCCACCAATAAGCACCTGTTAGCACGGCGATAAGGATAATAGAAAGTGTGAAATAATGACTGATTCTATCAATCCATAGAGCAAGCGACTTCCCATCTTTCTTAAAAGCGTCATTGTTCCAAAGCTGAGTAAGCTCACTATTATTTACACTCTTTTCCACAGCAATAACCAACTCACTTCCCTTTTGCCTTCCTCCAGCGTAAATTTTGTTCCCTGCTTCCTTATACACCAGCTCTGATTCACCTGTAACAAAACTGTAATCGATTTTGCCATTTCCTTTCACAATGATCCCATCAGCTGGGATAAGTTCATCATTGTGAATGACTATGTGATCTCCCTTTTTTAATTCTTTGATGGACCGCTGAAATTCCTTCCCATCAATGATGCAGGTGATAGAAATAGGAAAGTATGAAGTATAATCTCTTTCGAAAGAAAGCGCTTGATAGGTTTTCCCTTGATACCACTTACCTATCAAAAGAAAGAAAACCAATCCAGCGAGAGAATCAATATAACCCGATCCTGTTTGGGAAATAATTTCATAAAGGCTTCTTCCAAAAAGGGTAAGAATGCCGAGTGCAATGGGCACATCAATATTTAGATTTCCAATCCTCAGCCCTTTCCAAGCTTTAATCAAGTAGTCAGCTCCTGAAAAAAATAAGACGGGCAATGCTAGTACCATATTAATCCACCCAAACAGGTTAGTGAAGTCTTCGGTCAGTAGAAATTGCTGATCCAAGTATTCAGGCATACTCATAAGCATTGCATTCCCAAAACAAAATCCAGCTACGGCTATCTTCACTCCTAGATTTGACTTTTCTACTTGCTTCTTGGTCTTGTCCAAACTATCCAAGGAGATACTCGGTGGATAGCCTAGTTGTGCCAATAGTATAGCAAGCTCTTTGAGTGATTTTTCTTGGTGAGAAAAGGAAATGGTAATGACTCTTTTGATGAAATTGACCTCTGCTCTAAGAATTGAACGCTCCAATTTTGGTAAATGCTCTAGTAAGTAAATACAAGAACTACAATGAATCCCTGGAAGGGAAAGTTTCACAACAGAAAGTTTCTCATCATGGAAATTAAGCAACTGCTTTTGTACATCCTCATTACTGAGAAACCCGTACTTTCTTTCAGCTATTAGTTCTGAGAGTGACTTATTCTGAATAGCCGTTTCTTGGTAATGAGCACTTAGATCGCTGTTTGTTAATAATTCGTCTACTGCTCTACAACCGTAGCAGCAAAACAGCTTCTCATCTGAAACGATAGAGGTGTCACAAGTCTCACCGCAATGAAAGCAGCTTGTTTCCTCAGCTTGCAATAGCTCCATTGGTATGCTCATTATTAGGAACTATAAGCACTGGTGTTCCACTCCTCTCTATAATGCTGACTGTATGACTTCCCATTTCATTGGTATCTCCGTCACTATTTATGCCAATAATTACTAAATCAAAACTGTGGTCTCTAATGAACTTAAGCATGGTTTTTTCTACATTTCCAGGCAAAACCACATTTGTAACCCTTTCTAATGGGATATCCGAAAAATCTTTGGTCAACAGATCCATTTTAGACTTCATCTCTTCGAGTTTGATAGGTAACTCTACTTGTTTTTTATCCGAAACAAACTTGGACGCTAAAGGATAAATATGAAGAATAGACACCTCTGCATTATTAGCATTGCCTATTTCTAAACCCATTTTGGTTGCTCGCCATGATGCTGGCGAAAAATCTGTCGGTATTAAAATTCTTGAAATCACTTGCGTCTCTAAATAATCCAGTTTCAAAAGTAGAAGTGATTGATAAATAGGATTCTGATTTCTATCAGTTGTACATTTGAGTTTTATCACTATGGCTTAGAATATTAATCAATGAACCCTATTTGGTTTATCATTTCAGAAAATAAAACACTAGAAGACCTTCGCAGATGAATTTAAGTAATGAATATTTTATGTCTGAAAAAGGACTTGGTCTTTTAGGAAAACTATTTCACAGTTCTGGAGAGGGAATTATATTTTTCGATAAACATGCGAAAATTGAAATGATGAACCCGCGTTCATTGGAAATGTTTGGATACGATGAGGGTGAAGTAGCGGGAAAACCTGTAGAAATATTGGTACCAAGTAGCCTTAGAGGAATGCATGAAAATCATCGCAATGCCTACATAAAAAATCCTACTCCTAGACAAATGGGTGTCGGAAGGGATTTATCTGGTGTACGAAAAGACAGCTCCACTTTCCCCATAGAAATAAGCCTTAATTATATTAAGCACGAAGACGTAACGATCATTGTGGCGTTCATTACTGATATTACTATCAGAAAGGAAAATGAAAAAATTGTCTCTGATCAGAAGCAAAAACTAGAGGCCAATAATGCAGAGCTTGAGAAAATGGTTAAGGTAAGAACCAGTGAGCTCGAACGAACAAATTTGGGACTTCAAAGTCAAATTCAGGAAAGAAGATTAGCAGAGAAAGCATTGAAAGATAGTTTGAGCGAACTTCAAAAGGCAGAACAAGAAATCTTGAAATCTCTGGAAAAGGAAAAAGAGTTAAGCGAGCTCAAATCAAGATTTGTTTCAATGGCGAGTCATGAATTTCGGACACCTTTGACTACTATTCTTTCTTCTGCCAATCTCATCAAAAAATATCAAGACAATGATCAGCAGGTATCAAGAGAAAAGCATGCCGATAGAATACGAAGTAGTGTGCAAAATCTCACAACAATTTTGAATGATTTCCTCTCCTTAGAAAAACTTGAAAAAGGAATTCAGAAAGTAGATAAATCTG
>CAYGTD010000073.1:0-12942 GCA_964352725.1 uncultured Roseivirgaceae bacterium | reverse complement strand
CATCCAGGGAAACCATCACTCCACTCGGTATCCCATCTCATGATGTGCTCAGGTGACGCTTTTTTCCATAAGGCAAAATCTAGTGGGCTTCTTTTATCACTACCTCCATCCAGATCTCTTGTTTCACTAAGTAAATCTTCAATCTTTCTTCCACTTAAGATACCGTACGAATTATCATTTTCCTTGTGATATTTTTCTACATCAAAGTAGACAGACCCATTTGATTCATAGGCATATCCATTCTCGATAAGCTTCTTGGTCATTGCTACTTGTTCCATCAAGTGACCAATAGCTGATGGCTCAATATCCGGCGGAATGGCATTGAACATATTCATTACATCCCGGAAGTCATTGGCGTAGAGCTGCACAATTTCCATTGGTTCCAAACTATCAAGCTTCGCTTTTTTGGAAATCTTATCTTCGCCAGTATCTGAAAGGTGGCCTACATCTGTAATGTTTCGTACGTACCTGACCTTATATCCTATGAATTGTAAATACCTTCTTATCACATCAAAACTCAAGAAAGTCCGTACATTTCCAAGATGAACATTGCTGTAAACAGTGGGGCCACACACATACATCCCCACAAATGGTGGATGAAGCGGTTGAAATTCTTCTTTCTTTCGGGTAAGTGAGTTCAGGACTTTAAGCGTGCCTATCATAGAATACAGTTAAGCTAGCAAAGAAAACGAATTTTGTGATGCTATGGACATCTTAACACAATAGAAATGCCACTCACAAAACTAATGTCCATTCAAAGCTGTTTTCTGATAATATCTAGGCTGTTTTTGCTAGCTTTAAGGTGTCAAAGTCGCCAACAATGATAAAAAATTTACGTTTAGCAATCGCCTTGCTATGCATTACGAGCACCGTTTATGCTCAATCTTTAGATTCTCAAATAGCTAATGCCGAACAGCATTTAGGAAGGAGTAATTACGATCAAGCTTCTATTGATTTTAAACAAATCCTTGCTAGTAATTCATCAAGATTATCAGGTCTTCAGAAAGGAAATATCTATAACAATCTTGGTTTTATTTACATGGAGTTGCTTGAGCCTGAGATAGCTAAAGAATACCTTAATAAAGCAATCAGTAGTCATGAACAGTCTGGAATACCCAGCCTAAAGGATTACGCTACGACACTACAAAATATAGGGATTCTATATTTAGACCTGGCCGATTTTGATATGGCCAAAGAATACATAGAAAAGTCACTTAGCACACTGAATGAAGCAAATAGCTCTGAACTGGAAATGGCTATCGCAAGAACCAAATTGGCTTTATTGTATGAAGAAACAGGCTACCTGAATTTGGCTTTAGAAATCTATAGAGAGTGCTACAATATTCTTTTGGAGAAAGGCGTTCAACTTTCACCTGACTTTGCAGAGACGTGTAGTCACATGGGTCGAATTTTGGTTAGAAGTGGAGAAATAAGGGAGGCGGAGGATTACATCAATCAAAGTGCAACTATTTATGAGCAATTAGGCAAGGATTTTGATGTCCAACGAGCAGAATCTCTCGAAAGCTTAGCTATATTTTATGAGCGGATTGGGAGATATGGAGATGCAGAGGAGATCCTTCTCCAAGCGCTAGAAATCAAGAAATCGATACCATACGAATCCGATATTCTCATTATTGAGACACTGAATGATCTTGGTATTTTATATGACAATCTGGGCAATTTTGAGCGTTCCAAAGAAATGTTCAAACAAGTAGTTGAAAAATGTGAACAAACAGTTGGAATTACACACCAGTTTTATGCGACAGCAAAAAACAATCTTGCAACGATTGCAATAAGAGAGGGTGAATTTAATCAGGCTAAAGAAATGCTTTTAGCTGCTCTGGCCACCTATCAACGTAAATATGGTAATGAACACCCTTTGTGTGCCAATACCATGAACAATCTAGCCAGAGTAGAAAGGTATCTTGGAAACTACGAAATGGCAGAATCTTACTATCTCCAAGTTTTAACAATTGATGAAAAATTCTTTGGTAGAAAGCATCCAGATTATGCTACCACACTTATCAATATTGGGGTATTGTATAGTTCAATGGGACGAGAAATGGAAGCTGAATCTTTCTATCTAGAATCCCTTGATATCCGAAAAGAAGTCCTCGGCGAAAATCATCCTGAATATGGCAATGCTTTAGAGCATCTTGGCCTACATTCTTTAGCTCTAAAAGATAAAGTTAAAGCGGAAGAGTATTTTCGAAAGGCGATACAAATTCAAATTCAACAGATTGCATCCGTTTTTCCCATTCTTACCGAAAGTGAACGTGAAATTTTTTACAGATCAGTCAAAGAAGATATAGATCGATATAATTATACAGCATTCCAGCTACTAAATGAAAATCCAGAATTGGTAAAGACCATTTTTGATTTTCAAATCAAAACTAAATCAATACTTTTCAATACCTCAAGCAGATTAAAAGAGACCATTCAAAATAGTACAGATGACGATATGAGACAGCTCTATCGCAACTGGCAGTCTGGGAAAAAGCTTCTAGCAAACTATTATCAAATGGGAGTGAAACAATTGGTAGATCACCAGATCAACCTAAAAGAAAGTGAGGAGGAAATTGAAAAGATGGAAAAACTTTTGATGAGAAAAATGTCAGAGTTTAAAAATATACTTCCTCAAAATAATGAAAATTGGCAATCTGTGAGCAACATTATATCTCAGGATGAGGCCATTGTCGAAATAATAAGAATTAGGGAGTTCAAAACAGTTAGTGATGATGGAAAACCTGTTTTCGGTTTTACTGATTTTACGCAATACCTCGCTATCATTTTCTTGCCGAATCAGAAGAATGGTCCAGAATACGTTAAGCTGGGTAGTGAATACAGAACGGAGAACGAGCATTATACTAAATATAAAAATTCCGTGTTATTCAACGTGGCTCAAGTTTCAACGTTTGAGTCTTTTTGGAAGCCCATCCATGATAAAATTGGAAATGTAAAAAGAGTGAAGCTATCTCCAGATGGAATATTTTATAAGATGAATCCCAATTCATTTAAAATTTCAGATGAGGAATTTGTCATTGACAAATACTATGTGACCTATTTAACTAGTTGTAAAGATCTATTTCTTGACGACCAGAAAATTCTTTTGAAAAAAACATATCTATTCGGGAATCCTCGATTTAGTGAGTCCAATCCAAATGATAAACAACTTGTGCCTTTGCCTGGTACGGAAAGTGAAGTCAATACTATTTCGACTCTACTAAAGCCTAACGATTGGAATGTTAAGACCTATTTAGGACAGGAAGCGAGTGAATTAAGGCTAAGATCCGCTTATAATCCAACCATACTTCACATTGCCACTCACGGTTTTTTTGCCGATAATGGTAATTTCATTACTTCTATGAGCCCCATTAACAATCCCTTGTTCAAATCAGGACTTTTTCTTTCTGGTGCTTCAGATACCTATAATTACTATTTGCAGGGAATCCCTTCTACCACAAGTAATGATGGCATCTTGACTGCCTACGAAGCAATGAACCTAAACCTTGCTCAAACTCAACTCGTAGTGCTATCAGCCTGCGAGTCAGGCCTAGGAGATGTGAAAAACGGTGAGGGAGTGTTTGGCCTCCAAAGAGCCTTTATGGTTGCAGGGGCTAGAAATATTATTACGAGTATTTTTAAGGTAGGAGATCAAACAACAAATGAGTTAATGGTTCTCTTCTATGAAAAATATATTGAGTGCGGCAAAGTAGACGAATCACTGATGTACGCTCAAAGAGAACTTAAAAAAACATATTCTGATGCTAAAACCTGGGGTGCATTTATGCTCACAGGAAACGAATGAAGCCAAAGCCAATTCTAATATCATGAAAAAATTACTATTTGTAAGCCTGTACTTTTTTTCCCTCATTGCCTTTAGCCAACCAAACACGGAGCTGATTGTAAAACAAGGGGATCTCTTTTTTGAAAATGCACAATACATTCGTGCAATCCCGATCTACATGGCTGCACTGGATGAAAATGAAAACTATGTAAAAGCTAAATATCAGCTTGCAGAGTGCTATAGACTTACTCAAGATTATGAGAGTGCCGAATTCTACTACCAAGAAATAGCTGCTAGAGGGGGAGATGAAAGATATCCATTAGCTGGCTTTTATTATGGATTGATGCAGAAGCTAAAAGGTAACTATAATGATGCGTTAAAGACCTTCAAGAGATTCGACGAGTTCTTAGTTGAGAAATCACTACATGAAGGTGAGGAGTATCGTTCTTTTTACAAGCAGTCTAAGATTGAGATTGATGGCTGTCAATTAGCAATCAATCAAATCACAGTAGTTCAAGAAGACCATCAATTTGAATTGCTTGCAGCCCCTTTAAATTCAGAGTTTAATGATTATGCTGCTTTTACGATTGGCACAGATTCTATTTTATGTCTTACTTCGGCAAGAGAGGGTGGTAAAGGGAGTTTAGTAGATAATCAATTTGGTGAAGGACTTGCGGATCTTTTTAGATTCGTCAAAGATGAAGTTGGCTGGAAAGAATACGATGGAGATGATCGCTTTGAAAGTATGATCAATACCAAATGGGGAGATGGTTCTGGTTCATTCAATAAGGATAGAACCAAATTTTACTATACCAATTGCCACGAGGATATTGGCGAAGTGTGTCACATTTATTCCTCATCAAAGGTAAATGGTAGGTGGTCAGAACCTGTTTCATTAAATCTTAACATCAATGAGTATGGTTTTAATTCAAAGCATCCACAACTCAGTCCTGGAGGGGACACTCTCTTCTTTGTTTCCGACAGAGAAGGTGGTTTAGGTGGATTGGATATCTGGATGAGTTTAAATGCTGGTGGAGAAAATTGGGGAACTCCTTCCAATTTAGGGGACCAAATTAATACTCCATTTAACGAGGTGTCTCCATTCTATGATCAAACTCAAAAAGTATTGTTTTTTGCATCTGATGGACACAGAGGTTTTGGTGGATTTGATATCTATATAGCCCGTGGGAGTAGGTTTTCTTCCGCTGAGATATACAATGCAGGAATGCCTTTTAATTCTAATAAGGATGATATCTTTTTCTTTTTAGGTAATAAAAAAGGGTATTTGTCTTCCAACAGAGATGGCGGAATTGGAAAATTTGATATATACGGATTTGGCATAAAATCGAAAGAGGAGATCATTAATGAAGTCTCCAACGAAGAGACCCTTGCAGGACGAAACTCTCTTTTTACGGATGATTATAATTTCGATAACCGAAACACGGATGTCATTAATCAAATAATCTCTCGTAAGCTTTCCTCTTCTATATCCAATATGGACTTGCTTTTAACCACCGAGCAACTTGCGGTATATAACTCTTTGAGTCTAGATGATAAGGAGAGAATAGAGAAGATCGTAAATGCCAGAATACGCAAGATGACAGCTGGTATGATGCGATCCATACGATCAGAAGATGATTTTTTTTATCAGCAACTGGAAACAGATAAAAGAAAAAAAGTGGATGGGGTAGTCACAAGGTATGTAGAACAGCAGGGTATGGGACTTAGTGTTTTTCTCCCTCAAGAAACGTCAAGCTTCTACGGATCCGTTGCTACTGACGACCGTGAAAAACTGGACGTATTTATATCTCAGCGACTTAACGATGCTCAAGATTTCAAACATCAACCGATCAATTATTATGCTTTTGCAGAACCCGATCGTCAGAAAATTGATGGAATAGCGCTAAAGTATCTAGCCGAGAAAAAGAATCTAGGTTCTTTGCAATTAGGTGTAAACGAGCGAGCGTTTCTAAATAGGACAACTGATGATCAAAAGGAAAAATTGGATATTGCTGTAAGGGAAAAACTTTTGACCCTAAGTGACGAGAAAAATTATCAGCTAAGAGACGAAGACAAAGCTTTCTACGAACGCTTATCATGGGAAGAAAAAGAAAACATTAAGTCCATCGCCTCTGCATTCCTAATGGCAGATCTCAACACCTTTGAAGATGTGCTTAATGCTGCAGATATGGAAGTCTTTAAGCACAAAGACTCTAAAGGCACTCAAACATTGGATAAGTTGCTTTTAAAGCAGATTTCAAATTTAATGAAGGCAAGCATGTACATAGTGGAAACTTCCTTTACTCCAGAAGAACTTCGCTCATTGGAAGGTGCTAGTATTGAAGATTCACTAACTGAACTTTATAAAATCAATTCTAAGCTTTCAGAAGAAGATAAATTATCATTAGAGCGATTTGTGAAAACTACTTTCCAGGCCTATCTAATAAGCAGGAAGCCAGTTTTTACACCCTCTAATTCTCTTACATCTGTTGTTGCAAAAACTCCAACATCGACAAAAGAAACTGACCCTTCTGCAATATTGACTAATGAAGTTTTGACTCAATATGAATCTTTGCCTGAAGAAAAAAAATGGCTAGTGGATAAAATCATTGGCTTGGATTATTTAAGTGCCGCGTATTCAGACAATCCAGAATTGAAAGCTCCGGACAATTCTACTTTAAAATCTTCGAGTGTAAAGGAGAAAACCTATTTTGAAATTTTGTCTAAAAACATGCGACATGAGGCCCTAAACGATTCCGAAAAATCGATTCTTTTGGAAGCATTTACCTACTACAATAATCTAGCCCCTAGTAGAAAGGCAACTATTAATAGAGTGGTTTTAGCGAAGACATTTGAGCAACGGAACAATAAGTTCATTTTAACCCCAAGAGATGGAGCTCTAAGAGCGAGATTGACCCCCGAAGAATTACAAATGATTGCTGATATTAAAAAATTCAGAATCAACAACGAACGAATTTTAACTGAAAATCTGGCAGTAGAGGCAAAAGATACCGATGCTGAGCCCGTGGATGTCATCACTTTAGTTGATAAGAACAAAGAAGATCCTGAAACGACTGATGTCGCTGAAAAACAGCCTGTTGCTAGTAAAACTGAAGAACCAGAAACTATTAATCTAGTTGATAAGCAGCCCAATGCTGATAAGATTGAAGTTGTTTTTTCAACTGAAAAAGAAGATGTAGAGGTACAAATGCCCAATTATAATTATGCTGGTTTCGAAGAAATTGCCATTTCTGGTAAGCTTATAAACTCTCTCACTAACAATCCTCTTTCCTCCCATAAGATTCGACTCATGCGTCAAGATCAAGCCAAAACAGTTATTGAAGGAATAACTAATAATCTGGGCTATTTTTCATTCAAAGTACCCGCTGATAAATATTTGATTTCCTTAAGTAGAGAGAGCAATGAAGGGGCCATTACCGTTAAGGATTTTAATATGTCGGGAAA
Source organism: uncultured Roseivirgaceae bacterium (assembly GCA_964352725.1). GTDB lineage: Bacteria > Bacteroidota > Bacteroidia > Cytophagales > Cyclobacteriaceae > Ekhidna. Next base: position 5,690 of record CAYGTD010000073.1, on the reverse strand, counting down.
TCGTCTGAGGAACGAAGGTTTATTCGAAACGGATGCACGGGCTTATTTCAGAAGTGATTCCTACGCACTGCGACCTGAGACTAAAGTGATGTTGGATGAAATAGTAGATTGGTCTAAAGGTAAGGATGTCAATATTGAGATAGAATCACATACAGATAATCTTGGAAATGAAGAATATAATATTAATCTGAGCAAGAGCCGTGGGTATGCCACACGTGATTACTTAATTGGAAAGGGCATCCAAGCTTCTAATATCTCTGTTGTTTGGCATGGTTTTGAAAAGCCTATTGCTGCAAATGACAATCCAATTGGACGACAATTGAATAGACGAATGGATATTTGGATAACCTCAACCAATCCAAACGATAAACTTAATCTAGGTCATTTCTTTTTGGTAAGACCTGAAGCTTCTTTGGCGGCCATAGCGCAGAGTCTAGATCTTACAATTGATGAATTGAAAAAGATGAATGGTTTGACTTCAAACACTATTGCTGCCTATGAGCCTATTAGAGTTGTGAGCTCTAGGAAGCTGAATCCGGATTTGGCCCTTGTAGTTCCGGCTGATTTCAATATAGTCACTGATTTTAGGTATACCGTGCAGCAAGGGGATGATGTGATCAAAGTTGCCAGAAAATTCAATGTTCCTGAGGAGCTCATATTAGAAATGAATGGGCTTAGCACAATGAAACTAACGCCAGGAACGAAAATCAAAATATATCCAGGAAATTAGAAAAGTGGATTAGAAATTTTACGAATTCCCTGTTTTTTAGAGAGCGAATATTGGATGGAAATTTCTACCGAATTTTGAGCTAAGTCAATTGTTCTGTCTGGAATGAATAACTTGCTATTCAAGTCGAAACTTCCTCGAATTGTAATGGAACTGAACTTTATTCCACCCATAAAAATGAAGGAATCTCGGTATCGATACCATGCCCCAAAAAGCAATTGAGGTCCTAATGCATTATATCTATCGGCATTTGGCACGTATGCAAGATTAAGCCCTGCATTGAATTGAGTGTTTCTTCTAGTGTAGAGCGCAAGCAAACTAGGCGTAACGAATAATTTTTTAATTTTAAACTCTATTCCCCCGTTGTATTTCCATAGCATCGGCTCTCGCTCGCCTGACTGAATATTGAATGATTTGTTTGGTCGATTGAGGTTGGTAACTGAGATCCCAGCGAAAGCGCTGTATTTATGTAGCATGTAATTTCGATCAGGATTATAATAATACATGATACCTGAATTTATCACGACAGATCCTCTCCTTTCGTCAAACTCAGTAACTGGAGTTGGAAGTGTATCATCAAATCCGTAAAAGATATTGTATTGTGATCCCCAAGTCAGTGCACCAAAATTGACGCTTCGTAATTCATACCCCGCTTGCAAGCCAACGGAAATAATATAAGATGTTAAGACGCCAAACTTTAGATTTTGAGCGTAGTTAAGGAAAGCTGCATCTTTCTGAAACACTCCATCAATTCCACTCTTTTCATTGTATGCCATCAATCCAACACCCCCAATTGATCTTTCAAATTTACCATTAGGTTTGATGGGCAAAATAAATGACACTTGCGTAAGCTCATTCAGAATCTGCAGTTGTTGCATTTGCCTTTTATGATTCATGTGAAGGGATGGTTCATTATAAATCCCATTGAATGCTGGATTCAAAAAAAGCGACGCTGCATAATATTGAGAGAATTGCGATTCTTGGGCATTGCCAAAAAGCACTACCACGAAATAAAGACTTAAAAGGCTAACAATTTTTTTCATCTTAGTAGATATAAAGCTCCTTTCTCCTCAATTATTTCTTCGTTTTCTTTCATTAGCCGCACAAAATAATAGTACGTACCTGAGGGCTCCTCTTTGCCCGTTTTCTGATTGATACCAGTCCATCCCGTTTTATTAGCCTCTTCAAATGAGTTAGTTGAATACACTAAAATTCCCAGGCGATTATATATTTCTAAAGTAAAATCAGTTTCTTTAATCCTTTCTCCAAATACCCTGAAGGTTTGATTGTCTCTATCGCTAGCTCGTGGAGAGAAGGCCTGAGGGATATAAACTTGCCCTTCTGGAACTATTCTTGGCGCTAAAGCCATTGCTAAATAGATACTCTCATTTAACACAGGTAGTATCCCTATTTCAGTAGTCAATGAACCAAAAGTCATCGAATCTGTACTGTTTAGTGTCTCTACTCCTAGCGAATTAAAAGTACCATCTACACTATCAGAAAATGCTACAACTGGGGAATTGATTCTATGCCTTATATCATTCCTTATCAGAAAGTTTTCGAGATCTTCATTACTAAAATCTATACTGACAATTGCGCTATCAATTGATCCTTGATCAAGGGATACTTCCCACAGGCCCAGATGAGACACTCCCAGCAAATCTTCTCCAGGTTTAGGAGTGGATGGATTTGGATTTTGATAAGTGGCAGTCAATTCTTGATCAACACCTACAACGTCAAGAAGAGTTAGTGGGGCATATTGTCCCTCATATCCCAATGGAAAAAATTTAGAACCACCGCCAATGTGAGTCATTCTGCCCTGAACATAAGATCGAGGTGATCCACCAAGTGACCTTCCATTACTCTCTAAAATAAATCGTGTATTCTCTCCCGTAATTAAAACACCATCGATGAAATTGATTTCATCCAATACTCTTAACTCTTCCCCCTCATAGGTGATCTCTCCACCACTATTCATGATGAATTTGTTTACTACAAACTGCTGATTTAGTATTCTTTGATTTCTATTACCCTTCATGACAAGATTTCCGCCAATACCATTGTAATTATTATTGATTAGCCAATCTCCATAGAGGGATAGCGTACCTGTATTTAGAATAACGCCATCATTTTCTAGATTTCCTCCAATCTCCAAATTAGCACCAGATGTTATTTGAACAGTTGCATTTGGTTGGACATAGAATTGCTGAGCATCAAGATATGTTGCAAAAAAAAGCAAAGGATATAGTAATGCGCCTCTCATGAATCAGTTATTAGAATTTTTTGATCCTAATACTAGCTTTTTTAGTTCCTCGACATCATTCTTGATTTCAACATTCTCCGATTGAAGTTTTGACATGAGATCCATATGCATCATGGAAAGTTTTTGTTGATTCTCTAGTGCTGACTTTAAAGATGCCTTAGTTGATTTTTCATTATCCAAATCTGCTATCAATTTATCGATAAGCTTTTGCTGCTCTTTAATTGCTTCGATTAAGACAGGAATTAATGCTTGATAATTGACCGTTTTATATCCATTGGGAAGTGTATTAACTAACTCAGGATAAATTTTTTCAACCTCCTGAGCTATCAATCCGATTTGTTCCTTGTCTGAAAAATTATTGTCTGGGAACTCCTCAGTTCTCCATAAGTATGATACACCTTCGAGTTTGCTAATGTTTGACTTCACATCTTCCAATGGCTTAATGTCTTTCTTGTATCGTTCATCAGAGAAGGTGAGTGCCCCAGAAGCGTAAACATTCGCATTGGTAATTATATCACCATTTACTGCTAGTCCCGTACTAGCGAAGGCATTAAATGAGGTCTGCGATGTAGCTCCCATTTTATTAGGATTATTAGCATTTGAAGTTGCTGCCGTTAAAAAATTGGTGTTACCAATGGTTGCTCTTCCAGAAACGGACATTTGGGCAGCATCAATATCCACCCCGCCAGTTCCAGCATCTATGTTAACGGACGTTGCGCCTGTTGCATTACCGATCGTAATGGTACGAGCTGCAGCTCCTGTTCCGATATTTATAGCACCGGTATTGTTAATATTCCCAATATTGATTGCTCCTGCAGCCGCATTGATTGCTACATTGTTGGCCGCTGCATCAATGGTCACTCCAGTAGCCCCGTCAATATCTGTTATTGCATTTGCCGTTACCGCTAGATTTCCACTTACAGAAGAAACTGTATTTCCATCTAGTCTTAAATTATCAACATTGGCAATGGTAGCGGCAGTTGTGCTTCCAATCGTTCCCCCATTAATTGTAGCAGTATTAATTGCAGGACTAGTTAATGTCTTGTTGGTTAAAGTTTGTGTAAAATCATCTCCAACAAGCGTTGTTGTTGCTTGTGGTAATGTGACTGTATTTGCAACTGTCCCAGCTCCTGGAGAAAGCGTAATGGCTGCACCATTCACATTGGTTCCCTCAAACACCAAGTCTCCTTGAATCTCTGAATTGATTGTTAGGTTGTCGAGATTAACATTATCTCCTAATGTGATTGAGCCATTGAGAGTGGTTGTTTCCGTCACAACCAGTGCTCCTTCTACTGTTGATGTATTGCCTGCTGTTCCTAAGGTTACAACACCGTCAGCATTAAGAGTTCCTGTGGTTGTAATAGCGCCCGAAGAAGTCACACTTGTAAGTGTACCTACTGAAGTCACGTTTGGTTGTGCTGCAGTTTGTAGTGTTCCTGTTACTCCATTCGTTCCAGTGATGGTATTGAATGCCACATCGTCTCCAGTAGCAACACCTTGATCAGATGCTCCCAGGTATCCCCACTGAGTAGCATCAATGGTGGTCGTTCCGATATTCTCTAATTGATCTACTTCAGCAGAAGTAAGAGCAGATATTCCTGAAGCATTGATGTTATCAAGCGTAGTTCCATCAGTAGCAATGTCTCTTCCATCGACAGTTCCTGTGACAGTGATGTTGCCTGTGACAGCAGCACCTTCAGCAACAGTTAAGTTACCAGCCACATTGGTAGCTACTGTTGTAGCTCCCAGATCAACCTGACCGTCAGCATTAAGAGTTCCTGTGGTTGTAATGTTACCTGATGTGATGCTTGCAGTTCCATCGGTCAAGCTTGTTCCTTGTACAGCGCCCGAAGAAGTCACACTTGTAAGTGTACCTACTGAAGTCACGTTTGGTTGTGCTGCAGTTTGTAGTGTTCCTGTTACTCCATTCGTTCCAGTGATGGTATTGAATGCCACATCGTCTCCAGTAGCAACACCTTGATCAGATGCTCCCAGGTATCCCCACTGAGTAGCATCAATGGTGGTCGTTCCGATATTCTCTAATTGATCTACTTCAGCAGAAGTAAGAGCAGATATTCCTGAAGCATTGATGTTATCAAGCGTAGTTCCATCAGTAGCAATGTCTCTTCCATCGACAGTTCCTGTGACAGTGATGTTGCCTGTGACAGCAGCACCTTCAGCAACAGTTAAGTTACCAGCCACATTGGTAGCTACTGTTGTAGCTCCCAGATCAACCTGACCGTCAGCATTAAGAGTTCCTGTGGTTGTAATAGCGCCCGAAGAAGTCACACTTGTAAGTGTACCTACTGAAGTCACGTTTGGTTGTGCTGCAGTTTGTAGTGTTCCTGTTACTCCATTCGTTCCAGTGATGGTATTGAATGCCACATCGTCTCCAGTAGCAACACCTTGATCAGATGCTCCCAGGTATCCCCACTGAGTAGCATCAATGGTGGTCGTTCCGATATTCTCTAATTGATCTACTTCAGCAGAAGTAAGAGCAGATATTCCTGAAGCATTGATGTTATCAAGCGTAGTTCCATCAGTAGCAATGTCTCTTCCATCGACAGTTCCTGTGACAGTGATGTTGCCTGTGACAGCAGCACCTTCAGCAACAGTTAAGTTACCAGCCACATTGGTAGCTACTGTTGTAGCTCCCAGATCAACCTGACCGTCAGCATTAAGAGTTCCTGTGGTTGTAAT
>CAYGTD010000072.1:0-12982 GCA_964352725.1 uncultured Roseivirgaceae bacterium | reverse complement strand
GGATGATAGACAATCTTTACTTTATCATCAGGACCATTAAGCAGATTGGACGTTCTTAAAAAATTTAGCACTGGGTCATCTCCATCATTTACCAAATTGTGGGTGACCACACTTGGTAATTTTTGTGACTTCCAAGACTGCACTGTTCTTCTGTATCTCAATTTCCAATAATCATCCACCAACTCATTTAGATCTGGCAAACGATGAACTGTATTTGTTGCTGCTGCTCTAAACAATCTTTCCTTTACTTGCTTAGTAATGGCTTCACAATTATCAGAGATCTCCTCCATAACTGCCCTAGAAGTGAGTGCCTCTTGATTGATACTATGAAAAGGCTGTTTAGTGATAAAAAACATGACAATCGTTTTGTCAATATTTTTTTCCTTCATCTTATGATTAAGTTGAGCTAACGCTTCCAAAGTCAAATCATAGCCTTTGTTTTTATATTCAAAACGTCCTGAAGTGAAGAAGTAAAGTGTTTTCCCCAAGTCAAAAGAATAGGACTGAAAAAAATGTCCCATGACGAAATGCTCAATCTTTTCCTTATATATCTGATGAAGATTTTGTACCTCATGTAATACGGAGAATCGCTCAATGTTCAATCCATTCGGAAGAATTGCATCAGGATTTCTTCCTAATAAGTGGATACATTCTTTCGCCGTTACTTCGCTTACAGTTGTTAAAATATTAGCTCCATGCGCACAAGCTCTCTCCAGTTTTGCAATGGTTTCTACATTAAATTTTTGAGCTTCAGACTCCCAATTTACAAATGGTAAATGATCATAAAAATTAGGATCATTCATGGCCAAATAGCGGCCTAGTAGTGTTGCATGAGTAGTAAAAACTGATTTAATAGGAATTTGCTCTCTTCTAAGATCGGGTATCGCCACTCCAGCCATCCACTCATGAAAATGAGTAATCAAATCCAACTCGGCATCTTGACATACACGGGCATATCTTGACAAGAACTCCTTTACCATAAATCCAAAAGCCATCACTTGATCCATTAGCGGATCATGGTTTTTAAATTCTATATGATGATTTTGCCAATAATAGTATTTGATATCGGCCAATTGAGGCATCACACTATTAGGGTTGAAAAGGACTGTTTGTGGTCGTCCAGAAACCAACCATGTTCCGTATTGGACATCCCAACCCATGTCATTAAGTTCATTTACCACCTGAGCAATAGGACTAGATATATCCTTATTAGGTTCAAAATCAGAGGTAAAGTCAGAAGAGTTGACATTGGGACCAAGAAGCAAATAGTTTTCTCCCCATTTTTCCACCATAACTGGGACCTTAGACCTAATCACGGTATAGATTCCACCTATTTGGTTGCACACCTCCCATGCAACTTCTGCGAGTATCGTTTTGTGATGATTCAATTTGACATCAGCTTTTTTAGCCATATTCAGGATAATTAATTCTTAATTTCTAATCTTCAAATGCTCAAGGAATAGCTTTAAAAATTCAATATAATTCAACAATTGCAAATTCCTCATTTAGGAATGGAATATGCGAAGAAAGTTCTTCAAAATAATTCCTTCAAACACCTTATCATTTTTACGAAAAGATCAACGATATGCACCAATTACTGAAAATATTTCAATAATTAATATTTGAGACTAAATGCATGCCAAACGAAACAAAGTCGCATAAGCTAAGAGGTATATTTGCATTCTAATTTTTTGATAGACAATGAAAGAAAATGAGGTAGTAGAAGCGTCTGACTTCTCAGGGAACTATATAGAAAATCACAAAAAAGATAATTTGGATGATTTCATCCCAGGGAAACTATTGTCCTGGGAGAAGAAAGATCATTCATTCCTATTTCATGGTGAAAATTCATCACTTGAATTAACGATCATCACTAGCGATATCCTCAAGTTCAGACATGGAAATGATGGATACTTTGAAGATGATTTTTCATACGCCATTGATCCTAACAGCACATTCCCAGAGCCTTCTTACAAATTTGAAGAACTCAAAGCAACCTTCGTAATTAAAACCGATACACTTTGGTTTTATATCAGTAAGCTCAATATGCTGACGAAGATTACTAACACCACTGGAACTACTGTTTTTCAAGATGAAAAAGGATATCATTGGAAAGACCATCCAAGCAGAGGTGGATCGGTAAATATTTGTACCAAAGCAATGCATAAAGATCAAAAATTCTATGGTCTTGGAGACAAGACTGGAAGGTTGAATTTGATCAATAGCCGAAAGGAACTTTGGGGGACTGATACATATGGATATGGGAATGATTCAGATCCCGTCTATAAAAACATTCCATTTTTCATGAGTCAGCACAGCCAAATTGGCTATGGCGTATTCATGGACAATACATTCAGGAGCTTTTTTGATTTTGGTAAGGAACGAAAAGAAGCACTCAGCTACTGGTCACAAGGTGGTGAAATGAGGTATTATTATATCCATGGACCTAAGCTGATAGACGTTGTTCAAAAATATGCTTCTTTGACTGGGAAAGCGCAATTACCTCCAAAATGGGCGTTGGGATATCAGCAAAGCAAATGGAGCTACTATCCTGAGTCAGTAGTGAGGAAGTTAGCCGAAGATTTTAGGAGCAACAGAATTCCATGTGATGTCATCCATCTTGATATCGATTATATGGATGGGTTTAGGTGCTTTACATGGGATTCCGATCGTTTTCCTGATCCAAAGAAAATGATCAGTGATCTGAAGAAAGATGGATTTAAAACCGTTGTGATTATTGATCCGGGCATTAAGGTTGATAAGACCTATGAGGTCTATAAACAAGGCATTGAAGGAGACCACTTTTGTAAACGGATGGATGGCGATTTGCTGAAAGCTAGTGTTTGGCCTGGATTATGTCATTTCCCTGATTTCACTAAAAAAGAAACCCGTAAATGGTGGGCTACCTTATACGAAGGACTGGTAGAAGACGGAGTAGATGGGGTTTGGAATGACATGAACGAGCCCGCCACATTCGAAGATGGTACTTTCCCTAACGACGTGCGACATGACTTTGACGGACATCCTTGTAGCCACAGAAAAGCCCATAATGTCTATGGTTCATTAATGGTGCAATCCACACATGATGGATTGAAAAAATTTAACACAGAAAAGAGACCCTTTGCCATTTCACGATCTGCTTACGCAGGTGTTCAGCGCTACTCGTCCGTTTGGACTGGTGACAATGTAGCCACTTGGGAGCATTTGAAAATTGCCAACGTTCAGTGTCAACGATTAAGTGCCTCAGGGATTTCCTTTGCTGGATCTGATGTGGGTGGATTTATAGGAAGTCCAAACGGAGAGTTATATACTCGATGGATTCAAATGGCGGTCTTTCATCCCTTCTTCCGGACGCATTCTTCTGGTGATCATGGAGATAAAGAACCATGGGTGTTTGATAAAGAATATTTAGATATAGTCAGAGACTTTATTGAAATGAGGTATCGGCTACTACCATATATCTATAGTGTTTTTTGGCAGCATTCCACTACAGGAATGCCCATGATTCGCTCACTTCATTTAGAGACGCACATTGATCCTCAATCTTTTTTCAGAGAAGAAGAATTTTTCTTAGGAGATCACATGCTTATTTGTCCAATTTCAGAAGAAAAAGCAACGAGCAGACGTATGTATTTACCTGATGGAAAATGGTATCACTATTGGAGTAACGAACTTGTTGCGGGTGGCAAAGAATTTGAAACCATCGCTCCTCTTACGATCATTCCATTGTACATTAGAGCAGGAGCAGTAATTCCTGAACAACCGGCTATGCAGTATGTCGATGAATTTGAATTTAAAGAATTGACTTTAAATTTATACAAGCCTTTCAAAGAAACTATGTCTGAGCTTTATGAAGACAAAGGTGATGGCTATGAGCATCTTCAAAATCAATATTCTTTAAAGAAGTTCTATTCTTTCATCTTAGACAATGATTGGCACGTAGACCAGATTAAAGAAGGCGAATTCCAGACTACTTATCATAGCTATCATTGTCGATTTGTAGGGTTATCAGCACGACCAAAATCAGTGAAAGTTGATGGTCAAGAGTTCATTGAACAAGCTTCTTTTGCCGATGGCGTATTAACAGTTAATATTGATAAGCAATTCATTAAAGTATCTATCCATGAGTAAAAAGAAGGTATTAATGCTGGGGCCAGGAGCTCCGAATAGATTTAATAGCGGTCTTGGAATAGCCGCAAATGAAATAGCTGAGTTTCTGCACCAGATGGTTGATCTTACCGTTATTCAAGTAGAGGATTTGAATCAAATAGAAGCGATTGAAAATAATACCTCTTCCAGCTTAAACTCCATTTCTAAATTCTCGGATTTTGAAGTCCTATCGGATATTGCTTCTATCAGTATTGAAAGCACCATGTCTCATTATTGGTATGATCAAAATACGTCACGCAATCCTGAAGAAACTAAAGGAGAATCTGCTCTATATAAAGAGCTAGAGACATTAACAGAACAAATGAAGTCTGTTGCCTATGATATTTCTTTTGATACTATTTACGCGCATGATTGGATGACTTTTCTTGCCGCAATTGAATTGAAGAAGAAATACAATAAGACCTTGATTCTCCATGTTCACTCACTTGATTATGATAGAAGTGGAAAAAAGACAGATTCATGGGTGTATCACTTAGAAAAAGATGCTTTTCAACATGCGGATAAAGTGATCTGCGTAAGTAACTATTCGAAAGGAATTCTTGAAAGTGAATATGGAGTTGATTCAAATAAAATACAGGTGGTTTACAATGGACATAGAAAGCTATCCTATCCAGGAAGAAGAAATCCTTTCAAAGAAAAAGTAGTATTATTTGTTGGGAGATTATCCGGACAAAAAGGAGCAACAAAATTCTTAGAGATAGCCGAATCAGTACATGATAAATATCCTAATAGCAGATTTGTAATGGCTGGTGAAGGAGATTTATATGCTTCTATCATTCAATCAGGTGCTCATTCATCTATCGCAGATAAATTTCATCTAACTGGTTTTTTGAATGAGCCCGAATTACTCAAAGCTTACGCGATGGCTGATGTGTATTGTATGCCATCTGTTTCGGAACCATTTGGACTGACTGCACTAGAAGCAGCTGGAGCTGGTATACCTATCGTTTTATCAGAAAATTCAGGTGCATCAGAGGTGTTGCCCAATGTCTTGACAGCAGAATTCAACGATACAGATGCATTTGTAAATCAAATTGTAAAGCTGCTTAAAGATGAAAAGCTAGCCAAAGAACTAGCTGAAGCTAATCAAATTGCAGTAGAACAATTGAATTGGAAAAAAGCCTGTGAGCAAATTTTGAAGATTATCACAGAAAATTGATCGTATGAAGAAATCCTTATCTATCACTTTCACTTTTGATTTTGCAACTCGACTTTCCACGTTCAACTTGTTTGATATCGGTACTGAAAAGGATTGCTTTGATCACCAGCAAACGATAGAAGATTTTACTAACGAGTACAATCAAACATTCAAATCTCAGCTTAATTCAATTATTTCAGCAAGCAATTCAGGAACACCCTTGTCTGTTTATTTATCAGCTGATTTTATTCAACTTGTGCAAGAGGTGGATCACCCCAAACTTTTAGAGATCAAGGAATCCGTAGCTGCTGGAAATCTGGAGCTTTTAGGAGGACTGGATCGTTTAAATCTTTCTGCTGTTTATTCTGAAAAACAATTTGTCAGAAGTGTGTTAGCTCATAGAGAAGCAGTGAGATCTATTTTTGGAATGGAGCCCACCACCTTTTACAATGTAGAAAATATCTTCTTCACTCGAATAGGGAGCATTCTTTTAGAAAATGGCTTTAATGCAACATTTGCTGGGGTCATCGATTGGTACTTAGGATCAAACTTGCATCAACGAGTATTCCATCTCACAGAATCTGATCAATTTAAAATTCTGCTGGTGGATGGCGATCAAACCAAATCCCTGTTTCATACTCCTGAAATCGTAAAACACTTTCTTCATTTCAATTCCGCTCAGATTGCCACTTTAGATGGTGTTGAATCTATTATTTCTAAATCTTCCGCCAAAGGAAAATTAGTATCCATAGCGAAGCAAATAAAAGAGAATTCCAGCACTGCATCTTACAACATTAAGAATCCAGTAATGGGCAGCACTCAAAACCTAATGCTGGACTCATTCAATGGAAATGCCCTTCAAAATCAAGTCTTAAAACAGTACTATCAATTGGAAGAAATGCTAGTCCCCAATGATTTAGACACCATCAAGCTTTGGGACAAGCTTGGCCATTCGGAATATGTACAAATGATGAACGTGATTGAAACAGATGCTAAACAACCCTATACAATTTACAATCAGCTGAATAACATTCTCACCGATTTAAAGCTGAAATTAGAAAACTAATACTAATCCACTTTAGCAAGAATTAATGCGGTTCTGCTTGTTGTATAGATGCTTAATTGATGGATGCCTTCTTTCTCTACCGTTGTAAACTCAACTGAATTGTCTATTCTATCGTGTCCTTCAAAACGTGTGTCATCACTATTAAGTACAATCTTATAAGTTCCCTTTTGATTGGAGGGAAAAGTATAGTCTGCAATAGAGGAACTTACGCTAAAATTGAAAACAAACAATAAGTTGTTACGCTCAAAAATCATCACCTTATTCTGATCGTCCATATTAAGTTGCTGAGCAGGATTGGAAGAAAACACATTATTGACTTTCAAAACATCGATCATAGCTGCATCAAAATCATTCAAAGCTTTGTACTTCAGCTCTTCATTGTCTACCAACGACCATTGCCTTCTGGCATATTTATAACTCCAATCGTTTCCTACTCTAGGGAAATCTATCCACTCAGGATGCCCAAATTCATTTCCAATGAAATTGAGGTAGCCCTCTCCCCCTACTGCAGCTGTAAGTATCCGCAACATTTTATGCAAAGACACACCTCTATCAATGACTGGATGTGCATCTCCCTTACTCATATGCCAGTACATTTCTTTGTCCATTAACCAAAATGCCAGCGTCTTATCACCAACTAGTGCTTGATCATGAGATTCTGCATAAGCGATTGTTTTCTCCTTACTTCTTCTATTACTTAAGACACCCCACATTTCGTCCAGACTCCAATGTTCATCAGGTGTGTGCTTTAGCATTTTGATCCAAAAATCTGGAATTCCCATCCCTAATCGATAATCAAATCCTACACCACCATCTTCAATGGATCGGCACAGCCCTGGCATTCCACTCATATCTTCCGCTATACTTATTGCCTTTGGTTTTATAGTGTGGATCAATGTGTTTGCTAGTTGCAAAAAGCAAATCGCATCCCAATCCACCATGTCCTTAAAGTATTTATCATAATGATCGAAGGCGACTCCCTCTCCATGATGCTCATAAAGCATGGAGGTCACCCCATCAAATCTGAATCCATCGAAATGAAATTCTTCCATCCAATAGCGCACATTGGATAGCAAAAACTGGAGCACTTCTATTCGCCCATAGTCAAACAATTTAGAGTCCCATCCAGTGTGATAGCCTCTGCCTCCCTTATGAAAGTATTGATTCTCCGATCCATCAAAATCATTGAGCCCTTCTGCAATATTCTTCACTGCATGAGAGTACACAGCATCCATGATCACTGCAATTCCCATTTCATGGGCTTTGTTCACTAGATTTTTTAAATCTTCAGGAGTACCAAATCGAGATGCAGGCGCAAAATAATTGGACACGTGATAGCCAAAGGATCCATAATAAGGATGCTCTTTGATCGCCATCATTTGAATACAATTGTATCCCTGTTTTGCAATTCTAGGCAATATCAATTCCGTAAATTCATTGAAGGTGGTTACTCCCTCCTTCTCGCCAGCCATCCCAACATGACACTCATAAATAATGGGCGCATCAATTTGACCAACGTCAAACTTTTGATCGGACCATTTAAAAGGCTTGGAAGGAGCCCAAATCTGACCAGTGAAATCATGTGTTTCTGGATGTTGAACAGTTCTTTTAATATAAGCTGGAAGCCGGTCTCTATTGGCAAATCCATTTTGCACTTTCACCTTTACCTCATCCAAGTGTCTTAATGGCGTTGGGGAATTATCAGGAATAAATATTTCCCAAATATCTTTTTCATTTTTATTCAATGGATGGGTAGATGAACTCCAACCATTGAAAGTTCCTACTAAGAATAATCCATCTGCAGCAGGTGCCCATTCTCGATACCACCACCCCTTTGCTTTCTTGTCATAATTAAAACCAAGAAAAGAGTCTTGTGACGCAAATTCTTTGAGGGAATTACCGATCAATTCAATTTCTGATAATCTTTTTCTATAGTAATCCAGTCTATTCTGAATATCGCCAGAATAGGGTTCTAGCCAACCATCATCTGCTATAAGTCCTAATACTTTTTCCATATGACCTTAATCTCACAGCTAAGATAATCTCATTTTATTGGCTTGTTCCCTGATAAATATATTATCGCAGAATTACTTTCTCCCATTTATGGACTAACGAATCTCTTCTATCTTTGCATCTAATATGACAACAAAAGTAGAAATAGTAGAAAACTGGCTACCCCGATACACTGGTACTGAGCTAGATGAATTTGGTCAGTACATCCTCCTCACTAATTTTAAGAATTATTTAGAGTTATTTGCGAAGAAGTTTGGAGTAGAGGTCAAAGGGGGAAATGGTGCTATGCAGACAGCAACTAGCGGAGAAATTACTATAATCAATTTTGGGATTGGTAGTGCCATGGCTGCCACAATAATGGACTTGCTTTCAGCTATATCACCAAAAGCGGTGCTCTTTCTAGGAAAATGTGGTGGATTGAAAAGTGAAAACAGCATAGGTGATTTGATTTTACCCATAGCTGCGATTAGAGGTGAAGGTGCTTCAGATGATTATATGCCTTCAGAAGTTCCCGCTTTACCTTCTTTTAGGCTACAGCGATCCATCTCTCACGCCATAAAAGCAAAAGGACTTGATTACTGGACAGGCTCAGTATTCACAACCAACAGAAGAGTTTGGGAACATGATGATGACTTCAAAGAATACTTAAGATCAATCAGAGCTTCTGCTATAGACATGGAGACTGCTACCTTATTTACTGTAGGGTTCGCAAACAAAATTCCGAGAGGAGCACTACTTCTCGTTTCTGACAATCCTATGGAGCCAGAAGGTGTAAAAACTTCTGAAAGTGACAAAAAAGTAACTTCCCAGTTTGTAGAAAATCATTTGGAGATTGGTATTGATGCATTATCAGAATTGATTAATTCAGGTGAGTCAGTAAAACATATGCGTTTCGAATAATTTTTTTAACTCCCATTAAACCCTTCGATTATGCAATAGTCTAAGTACCAAACTAAAATATAAAGACTATGCAGAAAGTAATTTTATTAATTGGAATGATGGTTGTCGGAAACATTATTCTGGCACAAGAAAAACACTCGCCAACGGAGGGTGCGGGGATTAGACTTGAAAAAATTAAAGAGCGATTAGAGCTGTCAGATGATCAAGTTAATGATTGGAAAGAGGTGAAAGAAAAGTATCGTCCAGAGTTAAAGGAGATACGCGAAGATGAAACCAAAAACAAGCCAGAAAAGATGAGAGCTGCTGCCGATGTGATGGAAAAGCAAGAAGCAGATCTAGCAGCATTTTTATCCGAAGATCAATTTGCAGAACTTCAAATCATTCGTGAAGAAGCGAAGAGAAAACATAAAAATAAAAGAAAGCGAGGTAATTAATGCTTACTTGAAATTTTAAAGTCCTTCAGATTCAGAAGGACTTTTTTAGTTCAAAAACTAACCATCCTTTGTTCCATCAACACCCACTGGAATAGTTAGGCTTAAACCAAGTTCTTGGTTCAGTTTCTCTATGAAATATGCTGATAAAACTGGCGACTCTTTCTCTAGGTTTTGATGCACAAAAAAGTAAAGGTTCTCCATCCCCATATCTACCCATGATTTTATTCGCACCATCCAGTCATCTAGTCTAGCATAATCACTTTCATGATTAGCCCCCACATATCTTACAAAAACAGAAGGTGAGGTCAATCTCATATGAAGTAAATCGCGTCTGCCTGCCGTATCGGTAATGATATTTGATACATGGTTATTTTCAAACAAGGCATACACTTCATTAGCTACCTCAGCATCATTAAACCACTCCGTATTCCTCAGTTCAATTGCCAATGGAATATCCTTTGGCCAAAGTTCCACCGCTGTAATCAAGCGTTCCATATTCTTCGGCTTGAAGTTGTCATGAAGTTGCAGAAAACACATCCCTAGTTT
The DNA here is from genome assembly GCA_964352725.1 of uncultured Roseivirgaceae bacterium. Classification (GTDB taxonomy): domain Bacteria; phylum Bacteroidota; class Bacteroidia; order Cytophagales; family Cyclobacteriaceae; genus Ekhidna. Next base: position 2,715 of record CAYGTD010000072.1, on the reverse strand, counting down.
GTGCCCTAATGTTCGAATATTGGAGGTGTATCTCTCAATTGGTTCATCTACTTCATTGAGTCGTTTAATATGACTTACCATCTGATGCACCTTAGGAAAAAACTTAAAGTCATCCGGCGTTTTCTCCACCCATTTCTCTATTTGTTCATGTTTAAAGTGATTGTAAAAGGTAGCATTCAATTCGATAGAATTAAACTGGGTAGAATAATACGCTAACTCATCTTTTGTTCCTCTAGGGTAGAATTTCTTAAGGTCTTGTTTATTCCATTTGGCACACCCTACAAAAACACTTTTAAGCTGACCTCCCTTTTTTAATACACCTTCCGTATCGTGATGATCGTCGGGCAAAGAGAAATCTACTAGTTCAGGTTGTTCTACACCTCCAAATTTCATTAGCAAATGGTTTAGTTCGTAAACTATCAAATCTAACTACTTGACAGCTTACTTTCCAACAGGTTTTACTTGAGTAGTCCAAGCTTCTTTCCAACCAATCTATCCAAGACTCTTGGAGGAATAATTTTCATCAACGTCCAGTTTTTAAAGCGTTGAGGAACAAGTGCATATCGAGCCTTTGGATTATTTTTTTCGAAGATCTTAAAAATAATATTGGTTGCTTTTTCAGAAGTCCACCCATTTTCCACGGCACTTTTCACAAAAACATTTTGAAATATTTGTAGCGAGGGTAAAAAAGGCGAATTCTGATACTTTAATTGTTCACTACTATCCAATCCTTTATTCCAAATAGGTGTTTTAATTGGCCCTGGCCCTATGACAATTACATCAATTCCAAAGAGCTGAAGTTCTCTCCTAAGGCTTGTAGATATTCCTTCCACCGCGTGTTTTGAACCTACATAAGGAGACAGAAATGGCATGGCTGTTTTTCCCGCAACAGAAGAGATTTGGATGATTCTTCCTGGTGTATTCTTATGCTCTTTGCGAGCACCTAGAAAAGGTAAAAATGCTTGAGTCACTTTAACTAAACCAATCACATTGACTTCAAATTGATACCGATACTCTTCTATATCAACATCCATCAATGGACCTCCTATTGCCACTCCGGCATTATTTATCAATCCGCTTAATCCCTCTTCCCCCAACTTCTTCGTTAGGTCCTCTGCTGCTTTATCTACTGAAGCATGGTCAGTTACATCAAAAATTAATGATTTGAAATGTTCACCCAAATCATTTTCAAGTCTTTCAGCGTCTTCTTTCTTTCTAACACTCCCGTATACTGTATATCCATTTTTCACAAATACTTTTGCAAGATCATAGCCTATACCAGTAGAAGCACCTGTGATTAATATATTTTTAGACTTATCCATGAAAAATTTGAATAGTGAGTGAAATCAATAAGATAATACGAGCGAGAAAATCCGTCTACCCATTGCAATATATAGATAAGACGATCCCAAACGAAATCATATGGGAATTGCTTGAAAATGCTAACCATGCTCCAACACACAGACTTACAGAACCTTGGAGGTTTAAGGTTTTTAAAGAGGAAGGAAAAAGCAAACTTGGTGATTTTTTGGCCAAAAAATACAAGGAAATAACACCCGATCACAATCCGTCGAAATTCGAAAAGATCATAGGTAATGCAGATAAATCTGGAGCTATGATTGCTATTATTTTACATCGAGATCCAAAAGAAAAAGTACCTGAATGGGAGGAGATAGCTGCTGTATCTTGTGCTGTTGAGAACATTTGGTTGTCACTTAGTCAATATGATCTAGGTGGCTATTGGAGTTCTCCAGTATTGGCAAAATATCTGGGGGAGTTAGTTGAATTGAAAGAAAACGAATCTTGTATTGGCTTCTTCTACTTGGGCTATTGTGAATCCAATGATAGAATAGTCTCGAAAAAATCAATCAGAGAAAAAGTAGAATTTATAGAGAAATGAAACTAGAAAAAGAGTCAATAAAACTGCTTTCCAAAGCACTAGAAAAACTAGAAGTAGGATTTGACCTTCCAGAATTTGAAATGCAATTTGAGTTTGAAAAAATGGAGGAAGTAATGGATTTGGTGGCTACTAAAATGCAAAACAACTACCCTTATTTCCATCCATTGTTCATTGGACAAATGCTAAAACCTCCTCATCCTATTGCCAAAGCTGCCTATATGATGGCCATGTGGATCAATCCCAACAACCACGCCATGGACGGAAGCAAAGCTAGCTCCCCAATGGAAAAAGAGGTAGTTGCTGACTTAGCTTCCATGTTTGGCTATAAGCAGCACCTTGGTCATTTAACAAGTGGAGGAACAATGGCCAACTTAGAAGCACTTTGGGTGGCTGGACAGATACACCCAGATAAAACAATCGTTGCATCGGATCAATCTCACTACACGCATGAGCGAATTTCAAGTGTACTCAAACTCCCTTTTGAGAAAGTAAAAACTGATACTTCAGGGAGAATTGATCTTTCTGATTTGGAAGAAAAACTAAAGACTGGAAAAGTCGGCACAGTAGTTTGTACCATGGGTACGACAGGACTAGGGTCCGTTGATCCCTTGGGAGACATTCTAAAGCTTAGAGAACAATATGAATTCAGGATACATGTTGATGCTGCATATGGTGGTTACTTCAAATTGCTTAATAATCTTGCTCCTGAAACAGCACATCATTTTGAAAAAATAGAACAAGCTGAAAGCATCGTGGTAGATCCTCACAAACAAGGACTGCAACCCTACGGAAGTGCATGTGTTCTGTTTAGCGCT
>CAYGTD010000071.1:0-13178 GCA_964352725.1 uncultured Roseivirgaceae bacterium | reverse complement strand
GGCGCAGTGCGTACTTGATACTTTGAATGCACCGGCAGATAAGCTACTTTTATCGCAATTAAATTAACTCGGAGGCCGCAGCGCCATATCTGATCGTTACCAATAATTTTGATCGCAAGTAAACCAAATTCAGGTGGATATTAAAACCATTAGAGAGCGAAAACATCTTACTCAGGAAGAACTTGCAGAGCAATCCGGACTTTCTATTCGAACTATTCAGCGAATAGAAGCAGGTCAGGAGCCAAAAGGTCATACAGCCAAAGTACTTTCACAAACACTTGGCTTGGATTTCAATTCTCTTAGCGTTCAAAAATTCCACAAAGAGAGCATTAATTATGCTTTGGTAAAACGGATAAATCTTTCTTCTGCAATTGTCTGTTTCATCCCTTTATTTAATATCATTTTACCATTAATTTTTATCCGTTTCTACAAACAGCATAATCACCTGACTAAACATATTATTACACTTCAAATTTTATGGAGCGTTGTTTCTACACTGGCTTTCTTTATCGGTGGTTTTCTCAAATTATCGTTAGGTCTACATCGTCAAACAATACTCTGGATTGCTATAGTTTTTATCATATTAAACCTTGTCATGATTCTTGTCAATTCGTCAAGTATTGATAAAAACAAAACCTTATACTTCAAGTTAAAATTTAGCTTTATTTAATTGATATTCAATAGATTACATCTACTGTCGGGGAATTGTCAGGAGATTGACGGCATTGGTTTTTAGATATAATCATGGTCCTTAGGAGTTTTGCCCAAAACGTTCAAGACCATGAAAACAGTAATTAGTTTTACTCTTCTATTCTTCATTTCATCAATCAGCATTTCTGTTGCCCAAAATGAGGCTTCACCATCAGCACTTTATTCCAAAATAGACACGTATTTGGAGACAGGAACCGAAAATGGTTTTGCTGGTGCAATCGCCGTAATTAAAAGCGGAGAAGTTATCATTAATAAGGGGTATGGAATCGCGAATAGAAACACCAAATCGCTAAACAATCCGAATACCATTTTTGATATTGGTTCTAACACTAAACAGTTTACGGCAACAGCAGTCTTAAAACTTGTAGAATCAGGGAAGATACGACTGACAGATTCTTTAAATACGTATTTTAAGAATATTCCAGAAGACAAGAAATCAATAACAATTCATCAATTATTGAGTCATTCTTCGGGTTTAGTAGATGCCATTGGAAGAGACTTTACAAGAGTCTCAAAAGAAGATTTTTTGCAGCAACTTTTCGCCACCAAATTATTATTCAAACCTGGTGAAAAATATTCGTATTCTAATACAGGATACAGTATCCTAGGGATAATTATAGAATCAGTTTCGAATCAATCTTATGAGGCATTTTTAAATGAGTATCTCTTTGCACCTGCCGGAATGCAACAAACAGGATATTTGTTACCCAAATGGAATTCAGAACAGATCGCTTGGAGTTATAACCGAGGCATTCTGGAAGATGAATCACCTATAATTAAATATCAAAAGGATGATGGTATTTCTTGGCATTTGAAGGCCAATGGCGGGATTAACTCAACGCAAAATGATATGATTCTATGGTACAATGCGCTAAAATTCAATAAGATTATATCCAATGAGTCTTTTGGAAAAATGACCACCCCTTATGCAGAGTATCCAAGCGGTAAGCTAAGCTATGGTTATGGCTGGACAGTGAAATTTTTGAATGGTTCCATTAAGCGTATTGCTCATAATGGGTCAAACGGTGCATACTCACATTCACTGATTTGGTATCCGGAAAAGGACATCTATATTGTTTATGCCACAAATGTCAATAGCGAAAAGGTCGAATTCATTGCCTATACAGTAGCAAAAATGATCTTGGATAAGACGTATATCCCAACCCCTATTGAAAACAATGTTTATGCCTTTGCTATTAGCTACATGGAAAACAACAATAGCGATAAACCCGAAGAACTCATCGCTTTACTTAAGGAAAAATATACCGATGATTTTACAAGTTCTAGATTGCTAAATTCAATCGGAAATATTCTATTAATGATCAATGTAAATAAAGATTGGGCAGTAGCATTATTTATAAAGAATATTGAGCTTTATCCTGGCGATGGAAACCTGTGGGACTCCTTAGGTGATGGCTATAAAGCAAATAACCAAATAGAAGATGCTATAAAAAGCTATCAAAAAGCCATTGATTTTGGATATGAAGATTCTCAAGAAAAACTAAGTGAACTAACCAAGAACTAAAATCAATTGGTAACAAGCGATATCTATGGTAAAATCAAGCCATTTGCACTTTATTTTGTCCGATTCTTTCCTCATAAGGTGTTCCCCGTTTCACTACTGCTACTATTCGATGTATTAACTTGTTTCTGGGAGCTTCATTTCTGAGGCGCCCTTCTTATCAAAATGCTTCATCTAATTGAGGGCAAACTCCTGACTCATCTTACTCTTCAAAAGTCTTGAGCGTAGACGTTTGAGGTTCTGTAATCGCTCTAATGAAGGATGTGACAGCTTTACCAATTTGGCTTCTCGCTGATGAACCATCGCAAATCTGGCGATGCGTTCGGCATCTATCTTATCACTCTTGCCTCGTGCTAAACCAATACTCCTCTTGATATGAAGAGAGGATTCTAACCATACTTTTACTCCTCTACTCATTAGGTACTTGACCAGATTACGAGTATAAATCCCCATATGCTCCATACATATGAGAGTCTGCTCATGATCGTCATTACCATGCTGCTTCATCCACCTTTTAAGCTTGAGATAGCCCTCTTTGGTATTGGTCAAAACTTTGCGGTAATGACGCTGAGTTGAAACATCAATCATACAAGCATCAATGCTTTCTTTACTGACATCTATCCCTACAATGAAGGGATAATTTACTTGGGTACTTTCTGTTTTCTTCATAACTATTCTTTCTAAACCTTGATAGTGGGTCGTCAGATGTAATGGCTGATCCCGAATATCTATCTGAAAAAATTAAGATAAGACGTCAAGAACCGAATCGCCCAATAGGTCTTTATACCTGGTTAGCATGGTTCTCACTTGACGTCACTATCTTTAAGTTATTAAATTTTCTTCTTTGAATAGTTATATGAGGGGAAGCTAAAGGTTACTCGCAAATTCTTAATTTGCACATTACTTCCATCGTAGCTTTGATGAAGACTTCTTTCTGTCCTCTTCATCAGTATAAACACCAATAATACCTTTCATGAAAGCAGCAGGAAATACACCTTCATGTTGTTCATCCTTTAAAACTTCCAAGTTTACTTTCAAGTTATCAGCCTTCAAATTCCTGATTGCATTGACTAAAACATATAAGTCAGTAACCAAACCAAGTCGTTCTTCCTCCTCCCCAACGGCCAAATAAACACGTGTTTCATTTTCATAATCATCAACAGAAATTCTTTCAACCTGTTTCATGACATATCGTTGATATCGAGGATGAAGCCAATCATCCCACCAAATCGCTGGACTAACAATAACATATCTGTTAAATAAATTAGGCTTAGTTAATGCCGAATGGACTGCAGCCAAACCACTCATAGACTTACCGATAAGGACACGATCCTTACCAACAGAATATCGATTTTCGATGAATGGAATAATCTCATTCTGAATTACTTCAAGAAAGGAATCACAACCTCCTGAACCAATATAATCAGCCGGATTTTGAGCAAGAAAATGATCTGCTGGAGGGTTAAAAGATGTAGGTGTATAATCCCTTGTTCTGTTCTCTTCTTTCGGTATCCCATCTGCTTCATTTTGATATCCAATTCCAATAAAATAGGATGCAGGGTGGTAGTTAAAATATTCATAGTTGTATGTCATTGCAGCTGCGGGAACAAACAGTCTAAGAGGGTCTAAAAAATAAAAAGTTGAGGGGCTTTCTCCTTGATTTGGATTTCTCAGAGGTGGTCGAACATACAATCTGTAGCTTATCCCGTTTGAGGACTCAGGTAAATCAAAAACTAAGACGTCATAAGGGTAATTAAACTTTTTAGGTTGGATTTCCTGAGCGTATAGCGATGCATAACAACACATTATCAAAGTGTAGAAGTGAATTTTCATGATTTTCAATTTCTCAGATTACCTAGAAAGGATCAAAAGGTTACAAAGACATGAATTAATAAAGCGAGTAACAAGCAGTAAAATGCATGTGCTGCTACCACCTTCAGTGCAACTGAACCACGATTTCTGGCTTTTGGAAACGTCTGTGCTTTCTAATTCTGTTCAATGCCACTCTGAAAAATGCGTGTGGAACGTGCTGTATCTGAACCGTTGTGAGCCTGAGCCAGAATCGCTACTTTTATCGGAATTTAAAAAGCTCGGGCCACACAGCATTTTATCTGATCGTTACCCATAATAAAAATCAGAGAAGTTAACCATGGCATTTTGAATGAAGGTAATTAAAGATAAAGATGATTTTGACAACTAATATTTGATCATTTAAAATGAAAATTGAAAGAAAACATAGTAAAAAAGATCATCTCTTTTATTCAGCACTCACAATACTCATAAGTGCAATTGGGTTTGCTGGATTCTCTTTCACTTATTTCGGACCTATTATTAGAGCTTCGTATCCATCATCCGGAATGGTTTTGCATGTGCATGGTTGGTCTTTTTTCCTTTGGTATTTATTGTTCCCCATTCAGGCAATATTAATTGCTAGGAAAAAAAGTCAACTCCATATGATATTGGGACGATTCAGTGTTGTTTTAGTTTTTTTGATGACCCTAACAGGCATTATAGTACTTACCGTACGCGTAGAAGATGCCGTACGCAATGGAGGATCAGAATTCTGGTTGCTATATGGGCCTCTGATACTTTCTAATCTGGTACTGTTCGTTTTATTCTATTCTGCTGCTATGTATATGGCCATTAAGAACCGCCTTCAATCCCACAAGCGGTTGATTATTGTTGCAAGTTCAATTGCGCTAGGAGCCGGTTTATTTCGATTAGTCTTGCACTTGAGTGGCTTCCACCCTATGTCATTACCTGTCGGTGTGCTGGGTTGCAGTTTATTCATCATAGTAGGAATTATTTACGACAAGATTACACACAGACATGTACATCCTGCATACTGGGCGGGACTCGGTGTAATGCTTATCGTGGAAGTATCCTTGCTACCGCAAGTGAATGGAGAAATGGTTGCCTGGTTAAATGAAGTACTGGCACCCTTTGGGGAATACTTTAGAGACTTTTATCCGTCTGGACCAACTGGTAAGATTTAGTGCCGTGAAATAGGCTGAGTAAACTGTAGTTATTTATAAGAACATTCAGAAAAATAATGATCAGAAATAGCATAATTCAAAAAATACTTCCACTGGTCTTAGCGTCTCACTGACCAAATCAAAGTCGTTATATTTGACTTATGGGTAGAAAGTATGCTATCAGAGATCAGGAAAAGTTCTACTTTGTTACTTTCACTGTTATCCATTGGCTGGATGTGTTCATTAGAGATGACTATCGATGCGTATTTATTGATAGTGTTAAATTTTGTCAGAAAGAAAAAGGTTTGCTAGTTGGAGCCTGGTGTTTAATGACAAGTCATGCCCACATGATCATTGGAACGAGCAGTGAAATGAAGCTTGAAGATATAATTAGAGATCTAAAGTCATTTACATCAAGACATATCAGAAAAGCCATTGAGGGGAATATCCAAGAAAGCAGAAAAGAATGGTTGCTAAGAGCAATGTATAAGGCTGGAACTCAAAAATCGAATAACAAAGATTTGCAGTTTTGGCAGCAACACAGTCATCCAATTGAAATGAATTCTAATGACATAATTGACTCAAAGCTTAGTTAAATTCATCAAAATCCAGTAAAATCTGGCTTTGTAGAGGAACCAAGAGATTGGAAATATAGCAGTGCCAAAAATTATGAAGGAGAAAAAGGTTTAATAGAAATAACCTTTTTGGATTAGGGTCTTAGCGAGACGCTAAGACCAGAGAGGGCTAAGACCAGAGAGAGCATTTCAGTTATACACATATATATTATAATTGCGAAAAAAATAATAAATGAAACAGTACCTTTTCCTATTTTTAGTTTTCACTATCTCCATAGATACCTATTCACAAATCGGCTATGAACAAGGTTATTTTATTGACAGTATTGGAAACAAAACAACTTGTCTGATCAAAAATATTGACTGGAAAAACAATCCAGAATATTTTGAATACAAAAGATCAGAAGACAGCAATATTCAAACTGCCACTATTGAAATGGTACAGGAGTTTGGGGTTGATAATTTCTCCAAATACATCCGTGCTACTGTTCAAATAGATAAATCTAGTGAGAGCGTAAATACTTTGAGTAAAAACAGAAATCCATTATTTGAAGAAGAGACGGTCTTTTTAAAAGCATTGGTGGAAGGTGATGCTAGTCTATATGAATACGTCAGTAGCAACTTAAGAAGGTATTTCTATCGTTTAAAAACTGGAAATATTGAACCATTGATATTTAAGCGATTTAAAACAGACGACAACTTAGTAGGTGAAAATAATCGGTTTAGACAGCAGCTCTGGAACGACGTGAAATGTCCAGACTTTAAAATGAGCAAAATCCAAAATCTCAATTATTCCAAAAATGAACTGACAAAATACTTTTTGGCATACAGCCTGTGTCAAGATCAGGAACCAACCTATGTAATCCCAAAAAATCAAAATAAGTTAATTCATTTAACACTTCGCCCTCGTCTCAATAAAACATCCTTGACCATCAGTGATTATAGTACTATACGTGATGCTGATTTGGGGATTAATAACAACTTCGCTTTTGGAATAGAAGTTGAGTTCGTATCCAATTTCAATAAGAATAAGTGGGGATTCGCATTTGAACCCACCTATCAAAATTTCAATTCTAAAATATCCTTAGAAGTCCCCAACGTTTCAGGTGGAAATCTTATAATTAATGCAAATTATTCGTCCATTGAGCTTCCAGTTAGCTTACGACATTATTTCCTTCTAAATGAAAAGTCCAAAATATTTGTTAATGTGTCCTTTATTTATGACATACCAATTAGCTCGTTAATTGAATACAATCGGGCAGACGGCTCAAATATCTATTTGAGAGAGGTTAATTCAACCAGCATAAATTTTGGATATGGAATAGGCTATAAATACAAAGACAAATTTGGTTTAGAGCTAAGGCAACAGACAACTAGAAGCTTAGAATTATCAAATATTTCTGATGGAAAAACTAATTATAACACACTATCTCTAATTCTTGGCTATTCAATATTCTAGATAACAATATTTAATTCGTAGCATGCTGGTCTTAGCGGGACCTAAGACCAGCATCAGTATCTGTTTTTACGAATGATAGGTGCATTTATTTCGCTGCGGTTCAGATACCCGGCACATTACTTTTAGCAGTTTATAAAATGAATGCCATACCAATGAGAAGCAATGCTATCACCATCTGAGCTAAAATGATCGATTTTTGACCAATAGATAATTCTGGGAAAGGTCTGTCTGGAAATGGATTGAAAATAAGTGCCAATGCTAAAGCTACTCCTGCCCAGCTGAATTCCTGCGCTAGGATAAGCACTAATAACCCACTTAAGGTAAATGCGAAGTAAATAATTCTGTTTTGTTTTTTTGATATTGTTTTAACCTTTTCCATGACATTTTTATTTATTGGTAACAGCTCAACTTCATTTATTACACTTTTTAAAATTAATTTTCTATAAGGCTTAAATAAATTTCTTCGACTCTTTTGATGTGCTTTCCATAAAGTGCATAAATGTATTTCCTCCCCAGCCAAATCACCAGTCCTAAAAAAGGCAATGAAATACCAGATATTACTATGATCCTCATTAACCCTAATTCTTCTTCCTTCAAGGCGAAAATAAATCCCACAGCGAAACCAATCGGACTAAAAATGATCATGTAAAGATTCAATTGCTTGACATAGCGTTTTAAAATATTAAGCTTCTTTTTTAGAGACGTTGCTAGGTCTAACTCATTGAGATGTTTCATGTCTTTCAAGTACCTAGCATACACTTTAATACATACTGCTGTGGACAATAGCATCAATGCCATAATAAGCCAAAAGAAAACTGGCTCACTAAGAAATAAAAAGGGAAACGCCACAATGGCAACAACAGTGGCTATGGCTTCACTAATGATATTATTATTGATCTTTCTAAAAATATCGTTACTTTTTTTTTGTGCCAACTGAGCATAATCACCTTCATGCTGAGCAAACACTTTTTCCTCGTTTGCATCAACTTTTTTCCAAGCCTCAAATAATTCCTTCTCTTCCATCTTTAAGCTTGATTTAATATTTTGAATAATTTATTTTTCAACCTGTTGATTTTGACACCTACGTTTGAAGTTGTTAATCCTGTTATTTCGGCAATTTCCTCGTATGTTCTCTCCTCCAAATACAACAGGATTATTGATCTGTCATTCTTTTTCAATTGGCTAATCGCATGATAAAAACGATCCATTTCTATCTGCTTTTCTTTATTATCGTTGACTTCATCTGGAACCTCTGCTATTTGATCTATCGGGACTTTTGCTTTTGCCTTTTTGGTATTACGATGATATGTTAAGGCTGTGTTTAACACCACTCGATACAGCCAAGTAGATAATTTTGATCGTCCTTCAAATGATTTTTGACTCTTCCATATATTGATGAGTACTTCTTGATAGAGATCATCAAAATCTTCAGAGGAAGAATACACCCGACAGATTTTATAAATCATCGGGTGATATTGTTTTATCAGATGTTCAAAATTATTTGGATCAGTCATAGCTTGCTAAATTTAGCTTCGTATATCTGAGGGTGCAATTGAGTTGCCTTTCGCCCAGCTTGCCTGCTCCAAATTAGTCATCGAGACCAAGAATACCTTTTTCATGGTATTTATATTTTTCTCTGAATTGGAGTTACGATGTAACCTTCCTTTCTTAGTAGTTCTATCACCCCTTTTTCGGACGCTAGATGAGCCGTTCCAACAGCAAAGAACGTAGGTTTGTTTTTTGCAATTTCCTCTATTTTATCTATCCATTTTTCGTTTCTGTCATAAAGCATAGCATCTTCTATTTCCTTGTATTCTGGATAATCCGTCATAAAATCAAGAACTGTTATAATCTCTTCTTCTTGATAGGCCTTAACCATTTTTTTCATATCAGTTTTAAGTTTACTTTGGTCATTGGCATAATTTAAAAGCCATCCTAATTGCTCTTTTTCACTTATCTTATCAAAGATGCTAAACTGATCTTGAATTAATTCCAGACCGAGAATATCCCAGTTTTGTTCCATCGCATAACTCATTAATACTGATTCGAATGAAGCGGGCTGTGCACATTCTAAGCCTTTATTAAACATCATTGACATCAAAATAAAAGGTTTTAGTACGCCCAGTTGTTGCATATCTGCCTGATATGTTTCTTTAAAAAAGGAGTTCAAGATGTTTAGCTCTTCTTCGGATAATAAAGAGCTTAAATTTCGCATATCAGAATTAACCGATAACTGCTGCATTTCTTGCATGAAATTTGGCTCGTCCATATCTAACTCTAATACTAATTGTTTCGACTGACTAAGTGCCTCAGTTACCTTGGGCAATAAATTTAGTTGATCAGGGCACATGACATGAATAGTCCCGAATAAATAAGATGGGCTTTCCAAACCATTACCTGATACTTCCCAAAGTATTGAGTTTTGCTCTTGTGAAAATGCAAAAGCACTTAAGAGCATAAAGGAACTGACCAATAGCGTTTTTAAACTTTTCATTTTTCTATTATTTTAATTTGACTAGTCCATAAGTAGCAGATCGATTAATTTTATTACACCTTTTTGAAATTTTTTCAAGGATTTCAGTTATTAGAATTAACGATAGATTGGAAGATCAGATTAAAATCAACAAAAAGAATAACAAGCTAGCTCCAGATGGAAAGAGGTGAGAATATGAATAAACTGGTGAATGACTATAAATAAAATGATAAAGGTCTTAGCGAGATGCTAAGACCAGTATTAGACCATTTTTCATTTCCTTCCCTACTCACTCCTCAGCATTTCTGCAGGATTGGTCTTAGCTGCTTTTCGCGTTTGCCAGCTAATGGTTAAAATACCAATGGCAAACACAATGAATACGCCTGAGAGTAATTCTATTGGTCCTATCGTTATTCTATTGACAAAATCTGCCATCACCATTTCAGTAAAAAAGAGATAACTCAAAGGCATAGCAATTATTGCAGATATGATCAGCATGATGATAAATCCCTTTGACAAAATGTACATCAGATTTCCTTCTGTTGCGCCTAGCACTTTTCTTACACTGATCTCTTTCTGTCGCGTTTCAGTAGTGAAAACTGCCATCCCGAGTAGTCCCATAGAGGCAATAGAAATAGCCAAAAATGCAAGAAAACCGAAAATCTTAAATAATACTGCTTGATCATCATAGGCTTCCTGAATGAGTTCATCATAAAATCGAGCCTCGAACGGATGAACCGTATCCACTTCCGTCCAAACACTTTCTAATTTATCCATTAAGCCTATAGCATCATCTGTTTTTACTACCAGATTGAGATGTCGATAGTCATCAGCAGTTCCCTGAATTAAGGCAACTGGTTCTGATGTGTTCTGGATATTGGTATATTGAAATTTCTCTACCACCCCAACGATCTCAAGCTTTTCATCCACTTTTTTATTCATCGTAAGGATTTCTCCAATAGCACTTTGCGGATTTTCAAAATTGAAACGCTTCAAAAGAAGCTCATCAATGACTACAAATTTGGAATCACCCTCTTCCAGATCATACGGAAATGAACCACCAGCTATGAAGGTGAATTCATGCGTTCCGAAATAATTCTTATCTACATAGTTGACAAAGATCTCCGCTGAATCAAGTGGATCTTTATATTTGAAATCTTCCACCCACACCTGTCCCGTGTTGGGAATCATTCCAGATCTGGAAATGGCACTTATCTCGGATAATTTTTCCATTTCTGTCATCAGCAATTTGGAATCATTTCCTATTAAGGACACATTCAACACATTTTCCGTGGTGAATCCCATATCAAAGTTGAGCGCAAACTTGTATTGACGATAAGCAATAGTGGAGCCTATGATCAAAAAGATGGAAGTGGTGAACTGAAGCACGATCAGAATCTTTCTGAGGTTTATTCCCTTCGTAAGCTTCAGCGAAGACGCGTCCCTGAATACGGAAATGGCTTTCATTTTCGATAGAAAGACAGAAGGTAATACTCCAGCAATGAATCCGACCAAGATGGCAAAACCTACAAAGTACAGTATGTGCATCCATTGAAAATCCATCGTAATCCCATCATCGCTATCAACGATCAATTCCATAAAGAAAGGCTTAATCAGTATAAACAAACCATATGAAATAATTAAGGAGAGTAGAGAGACGATGATTGCTTCAAAAACAAACTGCGTAAATATTTGACCTCTTCCAGCACCCACCACCTTACGGACACCTACTTCCTTGGCTCTTCTCAGTGATCGGGCAATGGACAAGTTCGTGAAATTGAAGCATGCTGAAACAAGCACAAAAAGAGTAAGCAACACCAGTTGACTAATTCCCTTCCACGTCAGCATTGGACCTATGGGGTTGGATAGCTCTTTACCTGGCACAATCTCAGAAATATTTTCTATCTCATTAGTAACGCTATACCGATCAGTTTTCGCATTCTCTACTTCTGCTATTTCATCTAAGTAGCCATTGACCATGCTTGGTTTTTGTCCTTCTTCCAAAAGAACATACACATAGTTCATCCACATACTTCTCCAGCTCAAACCTAATTTGCCCTCAAGTGTGGAGAGTGAAGCCATTGCCTCAAACTGGATATGAGAATTTGTAGGAATATCCTCCATCACTCCTGTGACAGTATACTTATTCTCTCCTGCAACCACTACCCGTCCTAAAGCTTGTTCTTCTTTAAATAACTTGCTTGCTGTCTTTTGGGTAAGCACCAAAGAATAGGGCTCCTTCAAGGCAGTAGCTGGATTTCCCGAAAGAAGGTTGAAAGAAAAAACATCGAAAAATTCTTCTGAAGAATAAAGCCCCCTAACGGCGATGGTGTTTTCATCCTTGCTCAAGTCCTCACTAAACCTAGAGCGCATGATCAGAACTTTCTCAAACCCAGTATACTCTTCTCTTAATTTTTCACCAACAAAAATGGAAGCAGAAGCAAAATTGCCGTTGAATCCAGATATATCTTCATAGTGTGAAATAACTCGATGTATTCTGCCTTTTTTTGTGTGAAACGTATCAAAGCTGAGTAACTCACTAATATAAGTGATCATCAGTATGCCTATGGACATAGAGATTGCCAGTCCAAAAATGTTGATGGTAGAAAAGAGTTTGTTTCTAGCGAGGCTTCTAGCGGAAGTCTTGAAGTAGTTACCGATGAGATTAAAGAATGTCATTTTTCGTCGTATTTTGGGTTTTCGAATAGTGTAGAGTCTACAGAACTTAAATACATCGATGAGAAAAATTAGATTGGCTTTTGCTCTCCCCTTTTTAAGGTTTCGAGCATAATACTCATGCAAGTCTCCTTGGAGATCTTCCATCATATCTGCTCTGCAATAGAGCTCAATGATCTTGTCCATCCACCTCGGTGGTGTTGATTGGTCCTTGTTCATTTTAGCCCTTGAAAAACAACTTCAGGAATGGTACTCCACAACTTATCTCGTTGCTCTTTTGCTTTCATCAAAGAAATTTTTCCCGCATGCGAAATGTGAAAAAAGCGTTTCCTTCTTCCTCCTCTTTCCTTTGTCGGCTCTCCTAGTTCAGAAGTAATTAGTCCTTTATCTTCCAACCGATTGAGCACTGCATGCACCACTCCTAGTTTAGTCATCCGACCCGTCACACTTCCTATCTCATCTACAATATTGACACTGTAAGCGTCATCCATTAGAGAAGCAATAGTGAGCAAAACAATTTCTTCAAATTCACCTAAGTTGGTACCTTTCATAATTTCAATCTTGATATCTTCATCAAATGTATGAAAAATAAATACGGATGTCTAAACTAAAAGGTTTTATTTATTCATGTTTTGTATGAATAATAAGATAATAAAGAGATTTGGAATGATATTTCAAAAGATGAAGAACCGATAAGATCAGTTATAGCACTTGAAAAGTGATTTTGTAGCTTTGTATCATGCTCATCAAAGATCACTCTTCGCTTTCCGATCAGGAATTTGAACAC
>CAYGTD010000070.1:0-13184 GCA_964352725.1 uncultured Roseivirgaceae bacterium | reverse complement strand
TTCTAAATGTTTTAATATTTATAGGATTGCAAAAAAGAAAGCAAAGGAAAATGCCCCTAGTCTAGTACGGCTAGAAGGTTAGCAACATTTAGTGCTGATTTTTGATAAAGAAATCTCTTATTAGCATGAAAATATAAATTATCACTGAAAGAAATAAAGAGCTTATGTAACTGAAATAACTTACAATATCAGCGACAATCTTTTTAAACGAAGTTGGGTGTTTTTGTGGAGCCTCTATGTAAAAACGATTGAACATTGCGCTAAATTCACCCCAAGTACCAGGCAGATGCATAACAGATGGGATTGTTTGCGTCTTCAAATTATAGAATCTACCAGATCGAATCTTATAATCTTTAGAGTTCGATTGGTACTCATGTAGCCTGAACAGCTTGACCAAATTTCTTTCTATTTTGAAGTATAGATACGCCTGAGCTTTTGAGTGGTCTTTAAACTTCCTAATACACAGTCTTCCTCCAGTGCAGCCAAGAATTTCTTGTTGAGCATCAAGTGAAACTTTTAGCTTCTTTCTTTTTTTGTAAAAATTATCTACATAGAATCTGTGAAGTAGGTATTGATCACTTCTGACTAAATCTAATTCCTCACTAGATAGGAGCGATACTCCATAATCCGATTGAATTATTTCTAGCATGTTTTGAATATTTTGTGAGCTACCTATATATGATCCTGAATTCAAAAAATTGTAAATAGTAGGTTGCTTCGGATATGTTCTAAAGTATTTGAGCCAAAGCTTCTGGTTCTTAAACATGTAATTTGATTCAGTGGAGAACAGTATATCCGTATTGAAGACTTTAAATTTTTTTGTGATGGTTTCAGCCGTATCAAATAGAATAACATCAAAAGCGTCAACTATGAGGAGAAGTTGATCTGTTTTTTTCTCACTCAGAAATTCATATAGAAGCTTAAGTTTAATGGCATTGCGAGTCCATGGTGTGCAAATCAGTACCTCCAAGTCCAAGCCTAAGTCTTTACAAGATTTTTTTAGAAGATTGTCTTTACTAAGCTCTTTATCAGCGAAAGTTATTACTAATAGATTCTTCAATTGAGTCAATTATAGCGGAATTCAGTACTTAGATTAAAGCAAGCAGGACACTTTTTCTTCTTGCCGAAGAGGAAATAGCGTGATCTAATAAAATGCTGAGAAAATGGATACAATTTCGGATACAAATTGAAAGGGATATCGTTTTGAATAAAATCATCAAAACTTGATCCAAAAGTAATGAAAGAGGAGTCCGGGTTTATCTTGAACCAACGTGGAGCGAGTATTTTTCCTAGCATACCACACATCATTATGACCACCGATTCATTTTCAAATTTCTGATCTTTTAAACGATCATATTCTAGATGAGCATTTTTAAATGGGATAGTTATCACATTTTCTGGTGTAGCATCAAAACCGAGATGGCTAAAAAATGACAAGTCTTGCTTGGGATTAGCAATGAAATAGACTTTTCTTGACCTAATCAACCCCAATAGCTCTGGGAAATGACTAAGGTTGTGATGCAGAGTCATGGCTGGGATCGTGTAAGAATCTTGAGTTCTATGCACATGAGCAAACTCATACAATTTGGGGTGGCATTTTTTGCATGGAATTCCTATGAAATAGTTTTTAGCATGCATCTGAAATGACTTAGTGAGGAGTTCTCCTAATTTTTTATCGTATTTGTTTTGTCTTCGACCAAACCATACCTCTTGATGATCATTATCAAGAAATTTTTTAATAAAAGTAATTTCTCCATCATTGAAATGTGAAAAGCAAAAAGCTTCTTTCCTTTTCAGTAATTTGGTGAGTTCTGAAATGCTTTTCTTTAATTCAGAAGCTTGATTCTCGGAATATCGGAAAATTTGGTAATTTTTCTTAATCCCAGAGTTACGCAAAAAAATTAGAAATATCGAAGTAATGGATTTTACATATGCTTGTAAAGAATTAAGGACTTTTTTCAGTGAAACATTTTCCTTGTCTTGAATGTCATCCAGAACGAGTGGAAAATGCTTAGTTTTTTTATTGAAAAATAGGTGATCTTTTTTTACAACATCCCTTTTGTTCCGAATGCTGAGCTTCAATATGGAATGCTCTAGTCTAGAAAAAATAAAAGCATGCCGATCATTAAAAAGTGGCCATTTTATTAGAGATGCTCTTCCATTAGAATTTGATAGTAGCTTTTGATCATGATCCAACCTTATAGATAGTTTGCTCTGATAAAATCTGAAAAGAGAATCAATATAAAATCGATGAAAAAGATCAACACGCTCTTCATTCTCTGAAAGAAATTCTGAATCCTCAATTGGCTCATAAAACCTGTTTATTTCTGTTAGTAATGTTACTATTTGTCTAGCTCTTCCAACAAAAAATGTTTGACTCAGGTAGTGATACGGGCCATTTTCACGAGGATAATATTTCCAATAATAGAGGTTAAATCCAGTTGCTGAAAATGGAAAGTTTGCTGATGCACAAAAAACCACGTCTGAATGGAATGACTCAAATGTTGATTGAAACTGATCTGAATCTCCTTGAATATGAGGATCTTTTGAGTTTATAACTAGGACTAGTTCATCATCTTGTAGTCGACTTAATGCGATTAAAAGGTGCTCGACCTGTTTTTTTTTAAGTGATGTATCCAAAGAATGAATTATGTCAAACCCTTTTTTTTTCCACGATCGTAATAAGGAGGGATTTATTCCCTTAGCTCTATTTGTTAGAAAAATCTTCATTTTTGGCGATCAATATATTTATCTCAATTAATTAATTTATCAAACTCCTCTTTGTATCGCTGAGCCATTTTTTGCCACGAATAATCTTTTTCTATGATGTTTTGTTTGAATTTTTCACCAATTGATGCAAGATCTTTCATTTGTAAAAGATTATCAATTTTTTCTGTCCACTTGAGGATGTCAAGTTCTGGGAGTAAGTATCCATTTATTTCATCTTGTACTGCGGATGGGATCCCATCAACTGCAGATGCCAAGCAGGGGACACCTCTGACTCCAGCTTCAAGAGCGACCAATCCAAATCCTTCAAAATCACTTTGGATGTGTCTATTTGGCATGACAAATAAATTTGCATGAAGATAAATTTGAGTTAATTCTCCATCAGACAGTTTACCAGAGAGAATAAAAAATTTACTAAGTTCACTATTTTTGGAAAATTCCTCTAAGATCAAAGAATCCATCGATATGCCATTCATTTGACAACATATTCTGAAAAATTTATCGGGCAGCATTCGCTGCAAGAAGCGAAATAAAAAATTTCGTTTCAGGGGAGCTCCAACAATCATGTATATACAATCCGTTTCCAGCTGTGGCATAACATTCTCTACAAACCAGGAAAATCCTTTTCGTGGAACTGGCCTACCAACTGAAAGTAATAGTTTTTTGCCTTTAACCTGCTTTGCAAGTTTTTTCTCTAAAGTAGCGATGAAGTGTGGATCTTTTTTTTCATTTTCGGGAAAATCAATGGCATTAGGTATAAAAATAATTTTTTCTTTTGGAATTCCACGATTAATGCATTCCCTGCGTGTTTCCTTACTTACCGCAATTATTAGATGATACCGGGATAGTACACTACTTACAAATCGCTGCAAAGGTCTGAAACGAAACATGATATCTAAACCGTGAACAGTAACAACGAGCTTTCTTTTTTTCAGCAACAAAAGAGGGGCGAGAAAGAGGGCCATAAGCGTATCGATTGCATGTACAATTTCAATACTTGGGTTCTTGATTAACACATACCAAGTTCTAGGAAGGGATAGCATAACGAAAATAAAGGAAGGACATTTGTTGTCGAGGACTATTTTTTCAACTGAGGTGAGCTGACTCATTCCTGTGATTAACTCAAAGCTTTGCTTCTGCATGCCTCCGATTGATGGTGGGTACTTGTGACTTACAAAAAGAATTTTTGCTTCAGGTTTTAAACTCATTAAATTTTCTTGATTCTTCGTGACGAAATTAAGGTCTTTCGAGGAGTGAGTTTGTTGTACCGACTCCATAGAAGAAGGCTTGGGAAAGCAAAGCTAATAATAGGTCTAAATTAGACATCTTTATTTCGAGTTTGTTTTTTTAGAAATGCTAATGCGCGGGGTTCTCAATCAGCAAAAATTACAAAAAAAACCGGATGGATGTAAATATTGGTACTTTCATTCTTGATTGAAGTGATTGTTCAGAGTGCCATTATTTTAATGATGTGATTACTAATTGACACAATAAAAGAGACCTATATTTGCCCTCACAAGCACCTAAAATCATTGAGTGCTGGGTAGTTTATAAGACGCTCAATCTATTCTTAATTTCAAACAATTAAATTGGTTCATCCTTCCGAAATGAAAATTGCAGTATGCCAATTGATAACTCCAAATATTGACGAATTTGCGAAATTCAGTGTGGCCTCAATTTTGGAGTATTGTGAAAGACATAATTATGCTTATTTCATTCAAAGAGAAAGATTAATTCACGACTTACATATTAATTGGTCTAAGATAAAATTGTTGGAGTCTTTGCAGAAAGAAAAGTATGAGTATTTAGTCCTTATTGATGCTGATATTTTGTTGACAAACCTTAATAAATCAATCGAAGATTTTATCAATAAACAGAACGATATTCTAATCACCATGGCGGAAGACACGCATCTTCTAATTAAAAAAAGGCCAAATGCGGGCTTTGTAGTGGTAAAAAACAATGCAAGTGGAAAGAAGATTATTAAGGATTGGATTAGATCTGCTTATGATGACCGGAAGTTAGCAGATAAGCACCCTCGAAATCAAAGAATATATTGGAAATATATAATGCCAAAGAATCTTTTGAATCAAGCTTTGATTTCAAGAAGGGAAGTATCGAAATACTTATATTTTCTAAATAATTTCTTAGATATTGGGAGATTTGCTTTTCATTTTGATTACACAAAACCAAAAATAAGAGCCATTTATATGAAGAAGGAATATGAAAGAAAAAATAAATCCTCAACTTATCTTGAAAAGGCAATTAAACTATTGAGCCAAAAAATTGGTTTGATTAAACATAAAGTATTATCATCCTAAATGATACCTTGATTATCTTTCTACCTTACGAAATTTGCTTCAATTTATTCTGAACGAGTGTTTAAAATATCTCAATTTCATTATAAGAGGTTTTATATTGACTCATTTGAATTTTGACAATCACAGGGTTGCCAAATCATGAGGCACATGGAAAGATGTATCTAACCAAAGATGTCTTCAATTCGCTTAATCAATATGATGAAAGCTTTTTAGAAATGGGCTCAAGGCAAAGACCTCATGAGCAGGGGTAAGAAATGGAAATAATTAATTGACATAGGTGAAAAGTTGTGATTTAAAAAGAAAAGGTGATCTTAGCTAATAAGGCAATTGCAATATCCTCTAATTTCGTGGGTAACTATTAAAATGGAAGAGTGTAATGAGAATTGTATACGGTATACCAGGCGAAGGTAGAGGGCACGTAACCCGTATGCTCACTTTAATTGCAGAGATTGATGCAGAATTTTTGATCTTAGCTGGAAATGATTCATATCACTATATAAAGCATAACTTAAACGATAAGTTTAAACATAAGACTATTCAGATTCCTGCATTAAAATATTCTTACAAAGGAGGTCAAGTCAATCTGTTAAAATCAGTATTTAGCAACCTTCCTAAGGTAATAGATTTTAAGTCACATTATTTGAATGTGAAGTTAGGGATGATGGTCAACACAGAGACCAGTAGAATTCAAAAAGTAGTAGATGATTTTAAGCCTGATCTAATCATATCGGATTCAGAGTATGTTAATCACTTGAGGCGTGATGTGCCGTTAGTTATAATAGATAACTATTCAAAGATTGCGTTCTGTGAATTCGATCTCAAGGTTAGTAAATCATACATGTGGAAGCGAAATTACAATGCTAAGGTTTATAAAAGCACAGTTGGTAATCCGGATGACATCATTGCGACTTCTTTCTACAATGCTCCACCCCTATCGGCTTTTAAAGAGAACGTGTTTTCTACAGGACCTATTTACAGAAATGACGTATTAGCCCTTGAGCCTTCTGAGGGCGATCATGTAATCGTTTATGTTACCAATCCAGCTATTTATGTAGAAAAGTTTTTAGATGCTCTAAAAGGTTTGGATAGGAGAGTATTTATATATGGCCATACCAAAGTTGGTATTGAAGCTAATCTGATTTTTAAGACTTTTAATAATATTGAATTTATTAAGGATTTAGCTTCTTGCGTTTATTCTATTACCACCCCGGGAAGCATGCTGCTGTCTGAAATTTTATATTTCAAAAAAAGGGGATTACTGCTAAAATCAAAATCATTGGAACAACAGGAGAATGCATTGTTTGCAGAAAAAATGGGATTTGCACAAAGAATAGATGCTAACGACATTTCATCAGAAGAAATAGAGTCAACGATTAGCTGCTGTAAAAAACCATTGGGTTTAGAAGATCATAAATTTGAAATTCTAAATAGGCTCCAAAAATTTTTGTAATGTTCCTTTCTTACTATTGGAAGTTATCCTTCATTAATTCGTTACTTAAAAGCAGGTCTTTTTCTGAAAAAAAATTAAGAATTTGAGTTTTCAATTCATAATCCGATATCAATAGTGTCCTAAATAAAATAAATCTGTAGTAAAGAGGAGCCATTGATCATCGATATAGCATTTTTCATGTCATATTAGGAAAGAGAACCCCCTGTATTAATTTCTTGTGTTTATTTGGTGGATGTTCAAAGGGTTTATCGAGCCATTTTTGTAAATCAATTTTCACAAATAAGTTTAGTTGTATAAATGCTACTAGATTGGACAGTCGCTATCCATACTTGGCCAATTCCTTCAGGAATTTGAGTATTAATATGGTGATTAGAGCAGTCCGTATCTGGATCATCACCGCATTTTGGCTAGTGCCTATGAAAGATTTGATGTGAAGCAATCCTTTGATGACTCTTAAGAATATTTCAATCTGCCACCTACTCTTATAAAGCTCTGAAATGGTGTTTGCTGTCCAAGACGTTTGATTAGTGATCAGTTCGATGACCTATTCGTTTTTCCTTCAATAAGCAAAACTTTTGGGAATGTTGTACTGGAGGCCTTGGCATCAGGTCTTCCCGTAATTGCAGCAAAGGGAGGTGGCCCAAAAGACATTATCAAAGATAGAGTGACTGGTTTCTTAGTGGAACCAAAAAGCGCTGAAAGTATCGTCGACAAATTACAAATTTTAGTTGCGAACAAAGAGTTGCATCGAAAAATGAGTAACAATGCAAGAAGATATGCAGAATCAGTGAGTTGGAAAAAACTGGTGAATGAAATCTTCTCGGAATATAATCGTTTAACAAAATTTGGGGGGCGACCCTTGGATTGATTACTTATCAATAAGTCATTAAAATTTTTCAAAAGGGTTAAATCATTGTTGTATTTTCATTTGGATGATTTATCCTTTGCTTAATTTTACAGGTTAAATCTATTGAAGTGACATACAAGTCAAAACATAAAAATAATACTAACCTCTTCGAGAATTCCTTTATGGAGGCCATCTCTAGGTGTCCTTTTTGGCTACCTCCATTGATTTTTCTTCCCGTCATTGGGTATTTTATGTATGATGGATTTTCTATGATGTATAGGGAAGAAATGGTTGTAGGAATATTTGTTGCATTGGGTGGAGTCATTTTTTGGACTCTAGTAGAGTACATAATTCACAGATTTATTTTTCATTATAAACCAAAGTCAGAATTTGGAAAAAGAGCGGTATATGTCTTTCATGGTGTACATCATGAGTATCCGGATGATTTGGGGCGTTTAGTGTTTCCAATTTCTGCAAGTATTCCTGGGGCAATTATTTTTCTTTTTTTGTTTAAATCTATCCCTGGGGTTAGTGCAGCATATTCTTCTGTTTTTTATGCTTTTTTTATCTTGGGCTATTTGTGTTATGACATGATTCACTTTGCGACTCATGCTTTAAATGTGAATAATTCTTTTTTCTCATTGATTAAAAGGAATCATATGAGTCATCATTTTTCTGAGAGTGAATCTCATTTTGGAATTAGTACTGGAATATGGGATCTTATCTTTAGATCCAGAAAGAGAGAATCCAAGCCTAGCTAAAGCTATTTTGTATATTTCTTTCAGATTAGATTGAATGAGTCATTTTTTCGGATATCTTTTCACCTCACTTTTTTGGTAATTAATGATTGCTGCTTGAGGATAGGCGAAGTAGCTTAGGATATTAATTTTACTCAATTTTCAGGGGGGGAGTTATGAGGTAAGGCATTAAAAGAGTCAAAAAAACTTATTCATATCTCCTGAAAATCAAAACACAATTTAAGTCACCGAACCCAAAATTAGACTTTACAATAGTTTTCACTTCTCTACTTATTGTTTCTAATGGAATCTTTGATGAAGGTATTAATTCCTTGATTCTTGGATGAATGGTCTCCACTGTGAGGTTGATGTTTTTATGTATAAAGTCATTGTGTATTTGTAAGACACTTGCAATTGATTCGATTGATCCTGCTCCAGCGATGCAATGGCCAATCATAGATTTAGGAGCATTAATCAAGGGAAAATCATCACCTTCTAGATTTAAGCCTCTAACCCAGTTTTTTATCTCGAGAGAATCTGCCCGTGTAGAAGTAAGGTGACCAGAAATGAGGTCAATTTCTGAAGATGAAATTTCAGCGTTTGATAAAGCAAGTTGAATGCATTCTACTAGTACATCAGAGTTAGGAGCAGTCATCGTACCACCGTTTCTTAAACCACCACAATTTTGAGCTCCCCCTAATATCTCCGCGTATATCTCCGCCCCTCTTTCTTGAGCGCTTTCAAGGCTTTCTAAGATCAATGTACCTGACCCTCCAGATGGTATAAATCCGCTGCTACTCTCGCTCATTGGTCGGCTACCATACTCAGGATTATCATTTGAATCGGGGCATAAAACCCTCATAGCATCAAATCCTGCCCATATGAACTTTCCGTCACCCTGTACTACCACAAACCATTATACGGGATCGTCCTGAAGTTACTTCATTGAATCCTATGAGAAAGACTCGCTTCCCGTAATGCAGGCTGAGGAATTTGATTGCACTTTATACCCTAATCCTAGAAGTTGATTT
The DNA here is from genome assembly GCA_964352725.1 of uncultured Roseivirgaceae bacterium. Lineage (GTDB taxonomy): Bacteria > Bacteroidota > Bacteroidia > Cytophagales > Cyclobacteriaceae > Ekhidna. The sequence continues at coordinate 4,071 of CAYGTD010000070.1, read as the reverse complement.
AAATAGGCTGCAGTTCCACTGTTCATATATTGCGGAATTGTAGTACTTCCCAGTTTTCTACTCATTCCATCATGGACCATAGCCATAGCGTCATTAACTGAGCTATCAAGTCCCAAAGCTCCTGACCCGAACACCATCCCTGCGTCACGTATCGGTTTATCATGTGTAAGCTCTAATCCTGCATCTTTCCAAGCTTCTAAACCTGACAAACAGCCATAAAGGACTCCTTTATTATTTATTTTTTTACATATAGTGGGGGTAGGTGATTTTTTATATAATCTTTTGGGAGAGGTGGAACACCACCTATCTGACATCTAAATCCTAATTTTTTAGATTCTTCCCAAAGACTAATACCCGACTTTCTATTAAGTAGTGCCTTTTGAAATTCTTCGATTCCAAGAGCATTTGGGGCTATGACGCCCATACCCGTTATGACGACTCTATTTTTTTTCAATGATGGTTTAGTATAAGGAAGTTCGTTAAAACAACTTTTTTAGATTGGTCAATGAATCACCAAATATCACTTAGGTCATGTTCCTCTGTATGAACTAGTCCAAGCTTTCCGTCTTTTTTTCCTTCAGCTACAAATTCTACAAGTTGATCATTGATAAAAATATCGTAGGCTACTTTCCACTCCTCACTTGCGATATTATACGGTGGCTTTCCATTATACAAATCCACTTTTAGGTCGGTCATCCCTGCATTTACATATTTGGTCAAGAATATTTCTATGTTATACGCGCCATAGACAGTCTTGCTATCATATACTATGGAGTCATTCATGTGAATAACCACTCTATTATCAATGTATTTAAGCACTAGTTTGTACTCATCTGTATCGCCAGTTGATGTTGAATTTTGTGGAGAAGGAGGAGTTCCATCAGCCATTTCACTCTCCGTGGCACTTTTGTTCTCCTCATTTTTCTTTTTGGGAGAGGAACAAGCCACTACAAATGCGAGAAGGATTACTGGATATTTTAAGTTTTTCATATTCATTTTTCTAACGCCTCTTCTTTAAAAATTGTACCAAAGGTATGCTTGGACTATCGTTTCATTTCAGAATAGTTGATTAAATGTCAAGACAATTACTTCCTGCTTTATAGAAAATGGTAGATGATGCTCTTCTGAAACTTGTAGGAGCTAGGCCAGAAAAGGTTAATTTCTTATAACCTTTTGATTCATAAAATTCGAAAGCTCCTTTATAATACGCTCGATGACTATCATCTAAAATCAAAACGCCAGTGTCGCTCAAGTTGTTAAAAGAATTAATGGCACACTTCACACGCTTTCTTCCATCAATTAAAATCATATCAAATTTTTCATCGATTTTTTTTATTGCCTCTTCGTATCCATTTTCCAATTCTACAAGCTCAATATTCACATTATTTTTATTGGCAAGACTTGTATTTATATCTTCAAACCAACTTTTGTCATGCTCTATTGACTTGACAGACTTGACTCTTTCTGAAAAATAAAGAGTAGAAAAACCTAATCCATATTCAAAAAAGGTGATGCTGTTATTCAATCTTTCCTCGAAGAAGTCAAGAATAGCATAACTCATCCATGGGAGAGCATTTCCATTTTTATCCTCTGGTCTTCCATTTTTTATTGACTTGAGGAAACCGTAGTGCAAGAAAAATGAATCTTTATCAAAAGTAAGTCTATAGTAAAGCTGTATTAGTTTGAATAATTTTTTCATCTGTGGTCATTTATGAATGATGGGCAAAGGTAGATCAAATTGTAATTTGAACTCTGAGTTATTGATGCTGAAGCAACTTACCATCTTGTAATTTTAATAACTTATCGGATAGGTGGAAATATCTATCGTCATGGGTGATCACAATCAGTGTTTTGCCTTTCTCCTTCAAAAAAGGAATGATCTTAGAGTAGAAAATTTCTTTAAAGTATGGATCTTGATTGGCAGCCCACTCATCAAAAAGGTAGATTTCTTTATCTTCAAGAATGGAACTGATCAAGGAGAGTCTTTTTTTCTGTCCTTCAGATAAGTTTTTCGTAGAAAATCCTCTATCAATTATTTTCACCTTTTTGGATAATTCAAGCATCTCAATCAACTCCTGTCCCTTTGCCTCCAAAAGATCGTGATCAATATGATCTAACTCACGAAATACATAAGAGTCTGTAAAAACAGCAGAAAACCTGCTTCTGTAAAAAGATAGGTTCTTATTGCTTACATCAATTCCTCGATAAGCAATAGTTCCAGCCTTATTCTTATAAAGGCCAAGTAAAATTTTGGCTAGTGTAGTTTTTCCACTTCCATTACCACCAACAATGAAGACTGATTCTCCCTTATTAATATTTAGGTCAATTGGTCCTAATTTAAAATGCTGATCTTCATCTGCATGATAGTAGGTATGCTCTACTTGTTTTAATTGAATCAGAGCTTGATTATTGTTCCACTTTTCATTATTTATTTCTTCATCATATTGAAAAGAGGGCTCTAAAGTGATACCTACTTTTCTAATGTGTTCAAAAGAAACTTCTATGTTTTTTAAATTTCTTAAGAAGGCAGTAGCTGAGGATAGTGGAGCTAGTGTAAACAGTACAAGTGTTAGATATTTTCCAAAGAATTCTAATGTTACAAATCCTGTTTGAAAAACGATCACGACAAGTGCACCCATTCCCATTAAAAGAATCAAATCTGTAGATCTATTATAAATAGAAGCCACGATGCTTTCCTTAAGATAAAAACGCATCTGCTTCTTACTTGTCGGACCTATATGATCATTGATAAATGATTTTGAAAATTCTTTATTCAGATTCAATTCTTTGATGCCGAAGATTAACCCTTCAAAATGCTCAAACAGATTATTCAAATGACTTCTTGTGCCTTCAGCGTATTTCCGAATCAAAGGCAATACTATTTTGGTGATTACACCAATAAGGACAAAAAGAATAATTGTTGATAATGATAGCAATGGAGAATACCATACCATGTAGCTAAGAATTCCAATAACCGTTGCTAGCCCTGTAGTCACAGTTGGCAGAGTTCTAATTTGAGTGGCCACTCTATCTATATCAGCTGTAAGTATGGGTATTAGCTTTGATTGATTACGTTCAATTTCTTCATATGGAGCCTGAATGATTTTTTGGGATAATTCAATCCTCAATTGGTGAATGATGCGTTCCATCAATTTGGAAACAGCGTAGGATGCTAAAATTGAGAATGCTCCGTAAAGGATCCAATAGGTACCAAACTTTAGCATAAAGGAGTTAAGATTAAAATTATCTCCTCCTATTGCTTGATGAATACTCCCAATAACAAACGTCGAGGTAAGACCTGATAACACACTTGATATAGCAGCAAGTGTAAAAAGAGGAAGGGATGTTTTTATTAGGAGCCGAATGACAACCATATATTATATTTTGATTCGCGAAACTACTTAAATTGAGTTAAAAAGGTGAAAAACAGCTAATTGTATACGTAACTAGAAGGTATGCCAATAAAAATTATTTGTCCTTTCTTTTATGACATTATATCTGCTTCTTTGTTGAAAAATTGATTTCTCCTTGACTAAAAGAGTACTTTTAATATCACCTTATTTTCCACCTCATAGTGCTATCGGGACAAAAAGAGCAATGAATTTTGTTCAAGGTGTTCATGGGAAAGAAGAGTGGGAGGTAATTGTTTTGGCTAGCAGGCCATTCAACGACAATGTTAATATCGAACTAAACACTCACATCCCTAAGGGAGTAAAAATTGATTATGGTTTTATTGGATTTTTGAGACCAATAATAAGATTGTTTTCAGGAGGATCAAGCAAGAAAAAAGCGGATAAACCAACTATGCCGCGAAAGCTCGAAGTAGATAAAAAGAAAGGGAAAAAGAAATTATCTTATACTCCATTTGATCAATATTTATGGGATGTTATCGGTGCAATACGAAACGGGAAAAAGTTAATAAAACAGTACAACCCTGATGTAATTTGGGTAAATGCAGATCCATGGTCTGGATTTATTGTTGCAAGCAATCTTAGCCAAAAATTTGATATACCATGGGTGGCGGACATGAGAGACCCTTGGTCAATTTTCAAGCGAAAAATGGATTTGAGA
>CAYGTD010000069.1:0-13277 GCA_964352725.1 uncultured Roseivirgaceae bacterium | reverse complement strand
AAATGAAAGTATTCTTTGGTAATGGAGTGAGTGCCATTGCCCCTGGTCAAGCTGCTGTATTTTACGAAGGAGATGATGTAATAGGAGGCGGTTGGATCACGTCAAGTTTTCATCAAAATAGAATGAATTGAAAGGAAAGTTATTTTCAAATAGAAATTCCCTTTCTAGTAGGGGTTGGGGGTTGTTTGTAGCATTGGTATTACTGCGGTTATTATCCTCTTGCAACGAAACAAAAGAAATAGATCCTAATTCCATCGGTTATGATTTCTATCCAATAGAAATTGGTCAATATCGGATTTATGATGTGGAAGAGATCATTTATGAGATATCAGGTTTTGACACTTCTGTTTTTCAATTGAGAGAAACGATTTTTGACTCTATTCCATCCGTCGATCAAACCACTTATCTACTAAGAAGAGACAAAAGAGATAACGCTTCTTTGGAATGGGAGGCTGATTCTGTTTGGACAGTGACAAAAACAACAAATTTCCTTGCTGTAAATGAAAATAACATTTCCTTCATAAAACTTACTTTTCCTGTAAAAAACGGCAATGAATGGAATGGGAATAGTTTAAACTCAAATAATGAATTGACGTACTACTATCAACCCCTAGCGGCACCATTCATAGATTCAATTTTGATTTCTGACCATATTAGAGTGGTTATTGAAGATATTGAACAAAATATTGTGAATCAAGATCTTAGATCCGAAGTGTATGCACGAAATATAGGTTTGCTCAGCAAAGATTATCTTTCCTTGAACTATTGTACTGCTGGTTGTACAGAATTAGGGGAGATAGAATCAGGAAGGTCTTTAAAGCAAACATTAATTGAAATAGGTAATGAATAGGATTATTAGTTCCATGTTGATGTTGGTTTTGTTTTCATCAATATCAGCTCAGGATATCAACAGATACTTTGTGTATTTCACTGATAAGCAAGGAGATAACTACCCATATACTGTGTCTAATCCTTCGGAATTTCTCACTCAAAAATCCATTGATAGGCGAAGCAAACAAGGTATTTCTGTCAACGAGAGTGATCTCCCTGTTAACCCAACATATTTAACTGATTTAAAAAATACCGGAGCTGAGGTCTATTTCAGTTCTAGATGGATGAATGGCGCTTTAATTCAAATGGATACAAGTCTATTCGAAACTATAAAAGGTCTTTCATTTGTGGATAGTTTAACTATTATCGCAGAGAAAGAACGACTTGTCCAAAACAGTATCAAACCAGCCGACCCAACTTCGTTCGAAATTCCCACAAGTATGGAAGGAGATTCTGATATTCAATTACTTATGCTAGGCGCTGATCACATGCATGCAGATAATTTGAAAGGTCAAAATATGCTCATTGCCGTTTTAGATAATGGGTTTAGAGGTGTAAATCAGTTTAGTCCATTTCAGCATATGTGGGAAAATGATCGGATAGTAGCGACTAAAGATTTTGTTCAAAATTCTGGAAATGTATTTCAATTTGGTGAGCACGGCACATCAGTTCTTTCCATTATAGGAGCCAAATTTGAAACAGATACCACCAATTATTACGGTATTGCTTATGAAGCTAATTACATACTTTGTGTGACTGAAGAGGGTGGAAGTGAAGATAGAATAGAAGAATACAATTGGCTTCTGGGAGCTGAATATGCAGATAGTTTGGGGGCAGATGTCATCAATAGTTCTTTAGGTTATAAAACGTTCGATATTGAGGATCATGATTACACTATTGATGATATCGATGGAAAAACGGCGGTTTCATCGTTAGCAGCCACGATGGCAGCTAATAAAGGAATGGTGATAGTCGTAAGTGCTGGTAACAGTGGCTCAAGTGCTAATCCAGAAAAAAGATTTATCAATCATCCTTCTGATGCGGATAGAATATTGACCGTTGGAAGCGTGAGAGTTGATTTTTCTCGATCATCTTTCAGTTCTATTGGACCCACTTCAGACGGAAGAACCAAACCAGATGTAGCTGCATTTGGTGATGCCACAGCTGTGGTAAGAGGAAATGGATCCATTTCAAGGGGTTCTGGAACAAGCTTTGCTTCTCCGCTGATTGCAGGTTTTGCGGCATGCATTTGGCAGCTCAATCCAGATCGAAGATACAATGAAGTAATAGCGGCAATCAAAGCTTCGGGACATCAAGCTTCTAGTCCTGATAATTTACTTGGTTGGGGAGTTCCCAACTACTCACAAGCTAAAGATGTAAAAGCACTCAATGTGACAGACATACTCGAAAATAAGATCACATTCTACCCTAATCCATTTAGAGGTGATACTCTTTACTTACATTCAGAAGGAAAAATAAGAAGAGGTTTAACTATAAAGATTTTAGATTCACAAGGTAAAGAAGTTTTTTATCAGGAATTTTCAGCGCGAGACACAAAAGAGGATCTTGAATTGACCATTGAGAATAGTCAACCAGGAGTTTATTATTTATTCTTGCAATCTGGAAAAGAAAGTAAAGCCATTAAACTCATTAATTTCTAAATGTCACACAGACTCATCGCTCCCTCTGTTTTAGCCGCTGATTTCGCCAATCTAGAGCGAGATGTTAAAATGCTAAATAATTCAGACGCTGACTACATTCACATAGATATTATGGATGGTGTTTTTGTCCCGAATATTTCTTTCGGTTTTCCGGTATGCAGTGCTATTCACAAACACGCAAAAAAACCTATGGACTTTCACTTAATGATAGAACATGCTGATCCATATTTAGAAAATTGCATGAATTCTGGTGCTGAAATCATAAGTGTGCATTATGAAGCATGTAGACATCTTCACAGAACAGTTACTGAAATTAGAAATTTAGGAGCTAAAGCAGGAGTGGTATTAAACCCACATACTTCTGTTGATGTATTAGAAGAAATACTACCTTATGTTGATTTGGTATTGTTAATGTCAGTCAATCCTGGATTTGGTGGTCAGCATTTCATTGAGACTACCTACAGTAAAGTCACAAAACTCAAGGCTATGGTAGACGTGATCAATCCAGAAATACTTATTGAAATTGATGGAGGAGTTAACGAGAAAAATGCTGATCAATTATTTAATGCAGGCGCAGACATACTAGTAGCAGGAAGTAGCGTTTTCAAATCGAATGACCCTGCTCAAATGATTTCCAATCTCAAAAAAGCCTAACCTTTTGAGGTCACTATTTTTAGCTGCCTTTATTATCAGTCTTTTGAACCATTCTGTGGCTCAAACAGGGAATATAGAGGGAAATATAGTGGATGAAAATAATCAAACGATTCCATCAGTAAATATCATTCTGAAGTCGGATAGATCAGTCGGTACTATTTCAAATATAGATGGCCAATTTCAAATTCAATTACCAGTAGGAAACCAAACACTTATTTTCTCACACATTCAGTATGAAAAAAGAGAGTTTGAGATTACAGTAATAGAAAATGAAATACAACAACTTCAAGTAAGATTATTTGGCACAAGTACCAAGCTAAATGACATTGAAGTGATAGGAGAGGTAGAACGTGATGCAATTGATCCTGCCACTAAAATAGATGCTAAATCAGCTCAAAATCTACCTTCAGCTTTTGGTGATTTTAATAAAGTCTTGCTCACGCTTCCAGGTGTAGCCGGAAATAATGAGCTTTCATCAGCTTACAGTGTCAGAGGTGGAAACTTCGATGAAAACTTGGTTTATGTCAATGATATTCCTGTCTATCGTCCGTTTTTATCAAACGCTGGTCGGCAAGAAGGACTAAGTTTTGTTAATCCTGACCTAGTTGGAGATATAAATTTTTACGCTGGTGGATGGGAAGCAAAGTATGGAGATAAACTCTCTTCCTCACTAAACATCGATTACAAAGAACCAGAAGCTCAAGAAGGTAATTTTAATGTGGGATTACTTGGTGGCTCAGCTTATGTCGGCAATCGAATCAATGAGGATATCCAATACCTTTTTGGCGCACGTCATAAAGACTCACGATATTTATTAAACACATTAGAAACGCAAGGTCAATATTTACCCACTTACACGGATGTGCAGGGATTTTTCACATTCGACCTATCAGGCAATGGAAAAGTAAACCGCACCAAATTAAACTGGCTCACTTCTTATGGCAGAAATAGATATCTAACATTGCCAGAATCTCAAATTACCGAGTTTGGTTCTGTTACTCAGAATCTCCGAATTCAAACGGCTTTCGAAGGCCGTGAAGAGTTGAACTATGATACCTATCAATCTGGCATTAATTTATCTCATCGTTGGTCCAATCAATTTCTTAGTAGATGGATAGTTTCTGCTGTTTATTCCACAGAAAAAGAATACTTTAATGTCGAAGGCGCATATCGAATATGTGATGTAGATAACGACCCCAATTCTGGAAGTTTCAATGAGTGTGTTACGACCAGAGGTATAGGTACCAACTTTGATTATGGCAGGAATAGGCTAGAAGCGACTCTCTTCAATGCAGAATGGAGAAATGAACTATTGCTTTCTAATTGGTCGGTACTGGAAGGGGGTTTAGGCATTTCACAAAATATAATTGAGGATGAACTGAATGAATACTCATTCTTAGATTCCGCAGGATTTGTTACGCTTAATAGAAGTAGTTTCAATCAACTTGATTTACGAACAACTACACTTACGGGGTACCTTCAAACCACGCTCTTTTCCAAGGACTCAATGCATGCAGTCAATGCAGGAATCAGAACAAACTATCTAAGCTACAATCAAGAATTGCTTATTAGTCCTCGAGTAACTTATAGATTCAAGCCAAAGTGGGAAAAAGAAACTTCATTTAGACTTTCTATTGGAAAATACAGTCAGCCACCATTTTACAGGGAGCTTAGAGATCTTGAAGGAGAAATCAAGGAAGATGTTAAAGCACAGCAATCACTACACATAATAGGGGCAATGGAGCGTGGTTTGAAATGGTGGAATAGGCCATTTCTTTTCTCTGTGGAGAGTTATTATAAAAAACTGAAAAATGTGATTCCTTATGATATTGACAATGTTCGTTTAAGGTACTTTCCAGAAAACAATGCAACAGCTTATGCCTATGGGTTGGATTTAAGAATCAATGGTGAATTCATAAAGGGAACTCAATCATGGTTTAGCTTAGGTTTATTGAGTACTCGAGAAGACATTGAAGAAGACGATAAGGGATATATCAGAAGGCCAAGTGACCAGCATATAAACTTGGCATTTTTCTTTGAGGATCACTTACCTAACGATCCTTCTGTAAGAGTTTATGTAAATTCTGTTTTTGGCTCAGGCTATCCACTAGGTCCTCCTAATGATTTTAAAAATAGAAATGCATTTTCCGGTGATGAGTATTATAGAATAGATATTGGACTTTCAAAGTCATTTGAATTGAAGAATCATAAGTATCTGAAAACCTTGTGGTTAAGAGCTGAGGTGCTCAATGCACTTGCAGCTGATAATACGCTATCTTATTCTTGGATTGAAGATGTAAATGGATCTCAACTAGCTATACCAAATTCATTATCGGCAAGGTTTTTGAATATCAGACTCTCCGTAGATTTTTAGTTTTAATTAATAGAAATTTGTTAAGAAAAATAGTTTGATTTTAATGTAACTAATTCTAAAAATTAGAGTCTAATTACGCACTAAATTCATGTATTTCATAAAAAAATTATAAGCTTAATAATAGATCATAAATGAAAAAATTATCACAAATCACCTTAGTAATGCTAGCTGTAATTACGCTTGCATCATGTAACAGACAAGTCACAAGAGTAAATCCTGATCAACAAATAGACCTTAGTGGTCGATGGAATGATACCGATTCTAAATTGGTAGCCAATGAAATGATTCAGGATGTAACTAACCGCCCATGGCATTCTGATTTCAGAAACGCTGAATCCAAGAAGCCTACCATTATCGTAGGATATGTTCAAAACAAAAGCACTGAGCATATTGAGCCAGAGGTATTCATCAAGGATATTGAGAAGCAATTCATCAACACAGGTTTTGTGAGAGTAGTTTCTAATGCTGAGTTCAGAGAAAAGCTAAGAGAAGAAAGAGCAGATCAAAATGAGTTTGCTTCACCTGAGACACAAGCAAAGTGGGGAAAGGAATTAGGAGCAGATTTCATGATGTTCGGTGTGATCACTGCTGTTACTGATTCGTATAAAAAGGAAAAAGTAGTAAGCTACAAAGTGAATTTAGAATTGGTGAATATCGAAACAAACGAAAAAGTTTGGTTAGGAGATAAAGAGATCAAAAAGTTTATCAAGAATTGATCAAAGCTTTTAGCCGATAGGCAATAGTTGTAAGGGATATTCCCACTAAATATTGCCTATCGGCTTTTAATCCACCGACCTTTCACTCCCAAAGCATGCCTTTTAAAAAATCTACTTTTTTAATCTTAGTCTTATTTGTAGCCACTTCGTGTGTCAGCTACTATGAGCTCAACTATGAATTCAATAAAAATTTTGAGCAGGGAAATATTGAGAAAGCACAATCGGTATTAGCACAAAACAAAAAGGCAGAACGTAGTAAAACAAGGTTTCTATACCTCGCCAATAGAGGAGTGGTAGACCACCTGCTAGGAAACTATGAAGCCAGTAACAAGTGGTTAGAAGAGGCATATCTTTTTGGTGAAGACTATCGAAAAAACTACTTGAATTTTGCAGCATCCTATTTTTTAAATCCTAATCTTATTGTTTATCCAGGAGAGGATCATGAGCATTTAATGCTACTGTACTATAAATCGCTCAATTTCTTAAAAATGGGAAATTATGATGGCGCATTGGTAGAATGTCGTCGGCTAAATCAGCGACTTTATGAATTAGGTGATAAGTACTCTTCTGAAAATAAATACCAGAAAGATGCTTTTGTCCAAAACTTGATGGGGATTGTATATGACGCCAGTGGCGATTATAACAATGCTTTTATAGCCTATCGGAATTCATTATCCATTTATGAGAATGAATTCAAAGAAATGTTTGGAGTCGGTACTCCAGATCAGCTGAAAGAAGATCTACTAAGAACAGCAGCTTTAGCAGGATTTGGTACGGAATTAAATGAATATGAAAGACAGTTTGGGATGAAGTACGATCCAAAATCTTCTGAGGGGGGTGATCTTATTTTCCTTTGGCATAATGGCTTGGTTCCTATCAAAGAAGAATGGTCACTCAATTTTGTCGCTGTAAAAGGATCGGGTGGACAAGTCATTTTTCAAAATGACGAATTAGGATTGAACTTTCCCTTTTTCTATAATTCAGGAAGCGATGGGAATGCCTCTATCTCAGACCTAACTGGAACAAGAATAGCCTTTCCTAAATACGTAGAAAGAGAGCCCTATTTTCATTACGCCAATTTGCAATTAGGTAATAATTTCTATCGATTAGATAGAGCAGAAAACATCAATGCCATTGCATTCAAAACACTCCAAGAGAGAATGTTGAAGGAGCTTGGGAGCGGTTTGCTACGTGTGGCACTGAAAAAGACAGTAGAACAGCAAGTAAGAAAAGAAAATGAAGGCCTTGGTTTTTTAATCGGTGTATTAAACTTTGCCTCTGAAAAAGCAGATACACGAAATTGGCAAACCCTGCCTCATAGTATTCACTACACTCGAGTCCCTCTTAATGAAGGGGAGAACGTGGTGAAATTTCACACAGACGGATCTATCTCAGAAGACGATCAATCTTTTACCTTCCAAGGAAAAAAAGGAATGACCCAATTCCAAACGTACCAAACATTGGAAAGTAAGGTAGCTTTCTAAAAAGAAGCATTTAATAAGTGTTAAGGTTAAGTAAGAGGACACTATTTTATTTTCAAGTTAAGTAGCATCTTTCGCTGTATTTTCACTTCCGGTAAAACATATATCAAGTGGAATAGAAATATTAAGCAGAATGCACCATAAACTTTCCCAAATTGAACAAAAGCGTTTATTTTGAGGCTTAATATAAACCCGCCCAATTATGTTCACTGAATATGAGATAGATTCGATGCTAGAGTATCCTGAAGTTATGGAAGCATCAAAGGCCTTAAAAAAGGAGTTTCTAAAAACAGAGGCGCCCTATTTAGAAATTACCGATGAGGATTTCTTTTCGCTTATTGTGATGACTCCAACTATTGGAATAGCGATGGCAGATGGAAACATTAGTTTTTTCGAAGAAATGGCGTTAAACAAGAAAGCCCGTAAGCTTTCAAAAGGAGGGTATTTCATGAAAAAAGATCCTGTGGTTTATGCCATGAAATACCTAGTGAAAAACTACTTTAATTGGGATGATAAATTTTTGAACGTATTGAAAATCGCAATGGATATTGCATGTGGGTTAGATAAAATAGCTCAAAGACAAGTGGATCATGATGGAGAGGTAAATTACGCAGTTTATAAGAAGGAGGTATTAAACTCGCCTTACTTACTTATTCGATTCATCGCCAGTTTTTTCTTGGAAAATGATGAAGACATCTTTAACATCGATCATAAAATAGGCAAACAAGAATATCAACGAATGCTCATTATTGGCGAAAAGCTTGGGCTAGATAAAGCTCCCGTATTTGATATGTTTTGCAAGACGTTTAAATAATCTCACACGATTTTAAGCGTTGATACCAAAGTGAATAGATTTCTACTTTTATTATTATCTGTGGCATTGCTTTCCTGTCAAAAGGATGATGTGCAAGTTCCCAGTATTGATGAGCAAATAGTTGTTTGGCTGGATACGATGAACATTACAGCAACCAGAGATAACTCTGGAATCTATTTCTATCCTGAAATAGAAAACATTACAGGAGCAGATGTATTACCTGAAAGTATCGTAGCAATATATTATACACTTCAAGACTTAGAAAGTAATGTTATAGCTAGTTATCAAAGATCAGATGGTGATTCCTTACTATTCAAACAAGGAGTATCCGCAGTTTATCCTATTGGAGTAGATATAGCTGCCGGTTTGATGAAAGTTGGGGAAACGTATCACTTTATAATACCACCTAGTCAAGCTTACGGTGGCCTTACATCAGGAGCTATTGATTCGAAAGAGATTATCCATTTAACCTTGCAGGTAGTAGGTCTAGAAAATGAAACCAATATTTTAGCTCAAGAATTGGCTGCTATTGATCAGTATATCATTGATGAAAATTTGAATGACACCATCGCAAATCCACTCAACTCAGTTAAGCAATTTCCTGCTTCAGGTGTATCAACCAAGCGTCTAAGAGCAGGAATTGGAGCTCAACCACTCAATGGAGATACAATCGTGCTAGATTATACAGCCAGAACCATCACTGGATTAGATGTGGATGACGAATCTGACTTTGAATTCTATTTTGGTGATAATGCGCCCAGACCATTTATAGCGGGCTTTGAATTTGGAGTATCTAGCATGCAAACCAATGAAGAATCACTTATAATAATACCTTCATCACAGGCTTACAGAGAGAGTGCGTTAGTCATTCCTTCATCCATTGCTTTAGACTTGGTAGAGGATGCCATCATTCCTAATTACGTAGCTAAAGTGGCTCCATACTCCACCTTACTGTTTCGAGTTACTCGTGTTGATTAATGTCTTACTTTTGAGTCTAGATTGCCTGTAAGAATAAAACGATATAGCCTCCTGATATGCTTCATTTTTGCGTTCAATACTCAATTGAGCAGCCAAAGTATATATGAACGCTATAACATCCATCGCAACCCAATCAGAGTCTTTCTAAATCATTTCAGTATTACTGCTACGACAGGCTATACAAGCACAAGCTATAAGCATGAATTAAGTGGTGTCTATTTTTATCAAAATGCTCAAAATCAGTATATATTTTCGAATGAAATAGAGAATCTAGGTAGCAGTTTCGTTGGATATTCAGATTGGTTAAATGATCCTCAGATAGGTTTTGAAACATCGCTAGAAGATCCTTTTGATCTACCTTTTGATTACATCAGTAATCCCGTAAATAACCCTGAGCTAGGTAGTCAGCAATTTCTACTTAACACAGACACAGTTGATTTTGGGTTTGAAGGTGTATCTAATGGCATTCCTATTAGCCTTGCCTTGCATTATGAATACAGGAAGTTCAGAATAGGCCTTGGATTTACCTATGAAAAACAATACTCCAAAGAATTACAACCGACTTCCTTTGTAGAGCAAGTACGGGCTTATCAACCAAACTATAAATCAACTAGTTACACTCGTTTTTTTGGAATGCTAGGGTATAATTTTTATCAGTTCTGGTCCTATGATTTTGTGGCTGAGTTTCAAATTGGAAAGTTAAATGCTGGTAAAGAATTCAATAGATCAGCTATTCAAAGAAATTTGTATACCAATATCGGTATTAGCATAGAAAATAATTGGTCAGAATACTTTAGAGTGATCATAAAACCAGGGATTGACTTGACCAATTATACAGTCAATTTACCAGATGGAGCTTCAGTAAAACACACAAACCCTACATTCTTCCTACAAGTAGGTGTAAGCATCAATATCCCAGACATCCGAAGATCGCCAATGAAGAGCGATCATGTCCAGTTAAAGCACTTATACACAGATCCCAAAACAGGGAGAGTGGAAGAGGTGAGAGGTCAGCCAATATGGAAAAAACAAAATCCAAAAATTGGACAAAATCACAGGAAACTCTGGAGATACAAATGGAAGAATAGGAAGAAACTAAATCCCTAATAAATTCTTGTTTTCATTCTTCTGTAAGTAACTGATTTGCAAGTAGTTAATTTCCATAACGTGATTCACTTTTCGAATTATCAAAACTAGCATTTCAGTATATTTTTCCGTAAATTGCAACTTGATTTTAGACAACCCAATTAAGCATAAATGGCAGACGGAGAAATTGATGATTTATCATCCTCGCAAGAGAATATAATTCAGATAAATATTGAAGAAGAAATGAGAGGAGCTTACATCGATTATTCGATGAGTGTCATCATTTCAAGAGCTCTTCCAGATGTAAGAGATGGATTAAAACCTGTTCATAGAAGAATCCTTTACGGGATGGACGAACTAGGTGTAAACTATAACAAATCGTATAAAAAGTGCGCTAGAATAGTAGGAGATGTGCTAGGTAAGTATCATCCACATGGCGACACTGCAGTATATGACACGATGGTTCGTATGGCTCAGCCATGGTCCATGCGATATCCACTGGTAGACGGACAAGGAAACTTTGGTTCGGTAGATGGGGATTCTCCAGCTGCGATGCGTTACACCGAAGCTCGTTTGAGAAGAATTTCAGAGGAGCTTCTTGGGGATATTAGAAAGAATACGGTTGATTATCAACCAAACTATGATGATAGTACAGAAGAGCCTTCTGTATTGCCTGCTAAGTTTCCAAACCTTTTAGTAAACGGAGCAAGTGGTATTGCAGTAGGAATGGCGACTAATATGGCGCCTCACAACCTGACTGAAGTAGTTGATGGCGTTGCAGCCTATATTGATAATAAAGACATCACCATTGAAGAGTTGATGCAACATGTAACAGCTCCAGATTTCCCAACAGGAGCCACCATTTATGGCTATCAGGGAGTTCGTGCTGCTTTTGAGACGGGTAGAGGAAGAGTGGTTCTAAGAGCTAAAGCAGGTTTTGATGTAACAAGCACAGGCAGAGAGCAAATCATTGTGACTGAGATCCCTTATCAGGTCAACAAGGCAAACATGATTGAGAAGACTGCTGCTTTGATAAATGATAAGAAAATTGAAGGTATTTCCGACATCAGAGATGAGTCAGATAAAGCTGGAATGCGAATCGTATATGACTTAAAAAGAGATGCCATTCCAAACGTGGTATTGAATAACTTATACAAGCAAACAGCATTACAATCATCATTTAGTGTGAATAATGTATGCCTTGTAAAAGGAAGACCTAAAACGCTTAATCTCAAAGACTTAATTTCAAATTTTGTTGACCACAGGCATGAAGTTGTGGTGAGAAGAACAAAATTTGAATTGGAAGAGGCTGAAAAGCGGGCTCATATCCTTGAAGGATACCTAATAGCGCTTGACAACCTGGATGAGGTCATCAATTTAATTAGAGCCTCAAAAGATCCTGAAGAAGCAAAAACGGGATTAATTGCTAAGTTTAGCTTGTCTGAAATTCAGGCTAAAGCAATTCTGGAGATGAGGTTGCAAAGACTTACAGGTCTTGAGCGAGATAAGATTGAGAAAGAATATGCTGAAATCAAAGAATTGATTGACCGATTGAATGAAATTCTTTCAAATGAAGAATTGAGAATGCAAATCATCAAAGATGAGCTTCTTGAAATGAGGGAGAGATACGGCGATGAACGTAGATCGGTCATTGAGCATAGTGCGGATGAGTTTACTGCGGAAGATATGATTCCTGATGAGGATATGGTGATTACTATATCTCATCAAGGTTATGTTAAAAGAACGCCTCTGGTTGATTACAGAACACAAGGTAGAGGTGGAGTAGGAAGTAGAGCGGCCAAATCTAAAGATGATGATTTCACAGAACATCTATTCATCGCTTCTGCGCATAACTATCTATTGATCTTTACGGAATTCGGAAAAGTATTCTGGAAAAAAGTATGGGAAGTGCCTGAAGGAAGTAAAACTTCTAAAGGAAGACCCATACAGAACATTATCAATATTGAGTCTGGAGATAGGGTGAGGGCGGTCATCAATGTAAAAACGCTCGAAGATCCTGATTACATCAATAACAACTTCTTGGTGATGTGTACCAAAGCAGGTACCATCAAGAAGACGACACTTGAAGCGTACTCTAGACCTAGAAAGAATGGTATAAATGCCATTACAATTCGAGAGAATGACAAATTACTGAACGTACAATTGACTGATGGTGATAGCCATGTGATTGTAGCATCTAATACTGGAAAAGCAATCAATTTCCATGAATCAGATGTAAGATCTATGGGTAGAATGGCCTCTGGAGTACGAGGAATGCGTCTTAGTGAAAAAGAATTTGCAGTTGGTATGGTTTGTGTAGACTACAAAAACCCACCTAACTTGCTAGTCGTTTCTGAAAATGGATATGGTAAACGGTCTGAGCTAGAAGATTACCGTGTCACTAAAAGAGGCGGAAAAGGAGTGAAGACACTCAATGTAACAGATAAAACGGGTGAATTAGTTGCGATTAAAGATGTTATTGATGGTGATGAATTAATGATCATTAACAAATCAGGAATTGCTATCAGAATGTCTGTGGATGCGCTAAGAGTAATGGGAAGAGCTACTCAAGGTGTACGACTGATTAGACTGAATGAAGACGATATGATCTCTGCAGTGGAGAAAATATCAAATTTAGGAGTAGAGGTAGAAGTGGAAGATGTAGAAGGAGATGATATTGAA
>CAYGTD010000068.1:13047-13398 GCA_964352725.1 uncultured Roseivirgaceae bacterium | reverse complement strand
CTTTTTTAATACCCATTTTACCAGTGATCCTATACTCAAACCTTGAACGATGATAGAGAATATCACAATGACATAAGTGATGGTAAGAAATAGTTCTCGATGCATTTGAGTTTCCAGGGAAAGAGCTAAGGCAATGGAAATACCACCTCTGATTCCACCCCAAGTCATCATTAGTCCCGTTTTAGGAATAAAATCCAACCGGTTTTTAAATAGAGCTACCGGTCCTGAAAGCGAAATGTATCGTGCCAGTAGCGTGAGCACAATCGCGATAATGCCAAATACAAGGTATTGCTGATTGATGGTGATCACCAATAGTTCCAGTCCGATAAGCACGAACAGCACAGCATTTAG
>CAYGTD010000068.1:7268-13037 GCA_964352725.1 uncultured Roseivirgaceae bacterium | reverse complement strand
ACATAGGTATGGGTAGTTGCAGACCAAGCAATGCTGGGTCCTTTATGGCCAAGGAATAGCCCGGCAACCACCACGCCAAGGGGGCCAGACACATGAAAATAATGCGCCAAAGCAGAAATGCCCATCACCAGCGCCAGCGTAATGATGACTTCCGTTTCATAATTATCAATTGCTTTCATTAGTTGGAAAGCAATCCATCCGGCAACTAAACCAAGCAGTATTCCGCCAAGCACTTCTTCCACAAATAGCAAGCTTACATCTCCAAACCCCATGGCGTCTGTACCTGCTTGAGCTATTTTGAAAATAACGATAAATACCACTACACCTACACCGTCATTGAAAAGGGATTCACCCACAATTTTAGTCTCCAGCTTTTTAGGTGCATTTGCTTCTTTCAAGATGCCTAACACGGCAATGGGATCAGTAGGCGAGATGAGTGCACCAAATAGCAAGCAATAGATGAAATTAATAGGATAATCAAAAGCTAGAAACAAGTAATACATGAATGTTCCAATAAGAAACGTAGAGATCACTACTCCAATTGTAGCAAATAAAGCGATTGGACCTCTTTGCCTCTTCAATGCATCCAGTTTGGTATGTAGAGCACCAGCAAAAAGCAGAAAACTCAGCATGATGTCTAGTAATGCGGTTTCAAAATCAATAGCTTGAATGAGCTCCTTTGACTCCTCCAGTATGTGTTCATTAAAGCTTCCAAGAAGGGTGACTCCCAGTGTGAAAATCATGGCAATAATCATCAACCCAATGGTAAAGGGGAGCTTGAGAAATCGGGTATTGATAAATGCAAAAACTGCAGAAAGAACAGTCAAAAGTGTAATGATGTTGAAGATGCTCATAGCGTAAAAATAAAAGTAGTCTGATGACTAAATAGCAGTCTTTGAGTGGGATAAGTTTTCAATGTGCAGTTGATATATAAGGTGGATAGGGAAGAAAAGTCCAATTTTTTAGTATTCATATCTGTAATCATCAAGTTGATCCCAAGTTAATGAACTCTCGTCGATCTTCCACAAAATACCCCTTTTAGGGTATTTACTTAATGCTTTTTAATCACTTCCTTTGATATCTCAAACCAGTTAATAACCCTAAATACTGCCGCCATGCAAAAGTTACTTATCACCCTACGAGACAATTCTTCTATTATAAGACTCATCCAATTAAGCTTTGCTGTTGCTATTCTCTTAGTAATGCTGGCGCTATAAGTCGTTTTCGTTTACTGCTAGTTTTTCTTCAGTATTTTTATAACTCTTTTCATGCACGCTTACTATAGCACGTCCTGAGGGCTCGTTCATATTCTGAAATGATGCATCCCAAGCTAATGCTGCAGGAGTACTACAAGCTACTGAAGCTACTGAAGGTACAGTCAACGCGGCTGTTTCTGATGGAAAATGCTCTTCAAAAATAGATCTATAGTAGTATTCCTCTTTGTTTTGAGGTGGATTTGCAGAAAACCTAAATTGCTTGGAAGCCATCAATTCATTAGGCACGACTTTATCGACCATTTCTTTTAGCGAGTCTATCCAACTGTAGCCTACACCGTCAGAAAACTGTTCTTTTTGTCGCCAAACAACACTCTTCGGCAGATAGTCCTCAAATGCTTTACGCAATACCCATTTTTCCATTTTCTCCCCGTTGATCATTTTGTCTGATGGGTTCACATTCATAGCTACTTCCACAAACTCCTTATCTAAGAAAGGCACTCTGCCTTCTACACCCCAAGCTGCCAATGACTTATTAGCTCGGTTGCAATCATACAAATGAAGCTTATCTAGCTTAGATACGGTTTCTTTGTGAAATTCTTCAGCGCTTGGAGCCTTGTGGAAATACAAGTATCCACCGAATAGCTCGTCTGCCCCCTCACCAGAGAGCACCATTTTTATACCCATTGATTTAATGACTCTGGAAAGTAAATACATAGGAGTGGCTGCTCTCACGGTAGTTACATCATATGTCTCGAGGTGATAGATTACATCACGCACGGCATCCAATCCTTCTTGAATGGTAAAATGTATTTCATGATGTACTGTACCAATATGGTCGGCCACAATTTGTGCGTATTTTAAATCTGGAGATCCTTTCAAACCCACAGAGAAGGAGTGGAGCTGTGGCCACCATGCATCTGAGTTGTCCTCAGACTCTATCCTTTTGTCAGCGTACTTTTTCACAATGGCTGAAATGATGGAAGAATCAAGTCCACCTGAAAGGAGAACACCATAAGGTACATCAGACATGAGTTGTCGGTGTACCGATTCTTCCAAAGCAGTTCTAATTTTATCAATGGAAGTGGTATTGTCTTTTACTTTTTCAAAAGAACTCCACTCTTTGGTATACCATTCTTTTATTTCCTTTTCTTTGCTGGAGTAGTAATGTCCTGGTGGGAAAATCTCTATCTTTTTGCATACTCCCTCTAATGCCTTTAATTCTGAGCTTACGTAATATTGTCCGTTGGCATCCCAACCCTGATACAAGGGAATAATGCCCATATGATCCCTGGCGATTAAGTAGGATTGATCTCTTTTGTCATACAGTGTAAATGCAAAAATCCCATTCAAATCCTGAATAAAGTCAACGCCTTTTTCAAGGTATAAAGCAAGAAGGACCTCACAATCAGAACCTGTTTGAAATGTAAAGTCTTTTGTTAGATTTTCTCTTAGTTTTTTGTGGTTATAGATTTCACCATTGACCGCTAATACAATATTTCCATCTTCACTTTTTAACGGCTGACTTCCTGACTTTGGATCAACTATGGCGAGTCTTTCATGAGTTAGTATGACATTATCATCACTGTATACACCCGACCAATCAGGCCCTCTATGCCTGATTTTTTTAGCCATTTTTAAGAGCTGTTTCCTCAGATCTTTTTGATCATCTTTTATTTCAAACACGCCAACAATTCCACACATTTTGATTTCTATTATTAGTTAAATAAAGCTCTGATACAATTGTTGTCAAATTTTTAATCAAATGAAATTTTTAGTGTAATATTTTTAACTGAATATTAAATATTTACATTATTACTAATTATTAACTCATATTTTTCAATTTTCATAATCGTTAAAATATGTCACACCATTTTATATGACTGGTTCTTTAGGACTCAATCGTCATTTAAAAATTATACGTATATGACATACATTGATAATCAGAAAAATCAATTATTGAAAGGACAACCCATCACGCATCATAATCAATGATGAATTTGTGACTCGGCTTCATACCTTTGTGGTCAATACTCATTTATGAAATTTGATCAATACCGCATTGCAGATTCGATAAAATCGAACATTGCAGAGTTAGGATTTAAAAAGCCAACAGATATCCAGTTTAAAACTATTCCTCATATTTTGATGGGAGAAGATGTCTTAGCGATAGCTCAAACAGGAACAGGCAAAACTGCTGCATTTGCTATCCCTATTCTTCATCAGGTAAAGCAATCAAAAATTAGCCACAGGCCTTCTGGTGTAAAGTGCCTGGTCATGGCACCCACTCATGAGCTAGCAGACCAAATTGCTAAAACCTTCACTGCGCTTGGTAAGGATACAGGTGTTTCTATGCTTGCATTTACGGAGGTGTGGATCAAGAACCTCAGATCAAAAGACTTAGAGAGGGCGTTGATATTGTCATAGCTACACCAGGAAGATTGTTTGATTTAGCATATCAGGAAGAATTAATTCTGAATGAAGTTGAAATTTTGGTCTTAGACGAAGCAGATCACATGTTGGATTTAGGATTCATTAAGGATATTCAGGACTTGATGCATCATGTTCCTCAAAAACGACAAACCCTCTTTTTCTCAGCTACAATAGATAATAAGATCAAGAAGGTAGCTTATTCTTTGGTTTCAAGTAGTGCTATCAGAATACAGATATCGCCTAAAGATCCAGTTGCAAAAAACATTGAGCATGCAGTTGCTTTTATTGATATGGATGATAAACGTTTCTTCTTAGAAGGAATGATCAAGAATAATGAGGAGAGCAAAATCATCGTTTTTGTTAGAACAAAAGTGAGGGCCGAACGAGTGAAGAAGGCAATGGAGCGGGTTGATATTGTCTCCGATACCATACACAGTGATAAAACACAGGAAGAAAGAGATGCCACCATGAATCAATTTAGATCTGGTGATTTGAAAGTACTGATCGCTACCGATATTACAGCCCGAGGAATTGATATACCTAATGTAGAATTTGTGGTCAATTATGATTTACCAGAAACGCCAGAGAACTATGTGCATAGGGTAGGTAGGACAGGAAGAGGAAGCAAAAAAGGACAAGCTGTCACTTTCTGCAGTGAAGAGGAACGATTAATTCTAGAGGAGATTGAAGCAAGTATAGGTAAGCGAATAAATCGAATGGATATTTCTAAAAATGAATATGAAAAAACCATAGAATTTTCTGAAGAAAAGACACATGATTTAAATGCGTTAATGAAAGAGGTGGAAGCATTTGAAAATTCAAAAAAGAAAAAGAATAAGAAGTCAAAAAGAAAGTGATGAAGGAGACGGAGAAGTTGAGCTCAAAACAGATTGAGGATTGCATTTCTATATTGGAATCATTAACCAATGATACCAATCAATTATTTGAATTATCAGAGGAACGGCGAGTAGCTTTGATGAAAGCAGCAGGTCTCCTCACAAGGCCCAGTAGAGAAGAGTTTCTGAAAAGAAGGAAAGATGCTAAGAAAGCTGCTAAGAGAAAACAGCAGGAAAGAGACAAACACGCAAGGAAAGAAACAGGGATTCGTAGTGCTCGAGAGTCGGTCGTTTTTTCTGCACCAAAACTTCTTTCTCCAGCAGATATTAAAGAAGATGGTCGGCCTGAATTAACCTCTCCTCGAAACTGCTATGTTTGCAAAAAGGAGTTTACACAGCTTCATCATTTTTACGATAGCATGTGTAAAGAGTGCGGTGATCTAAATTATGCAAAACGATTTCAAACCGCTGATTTAAAGGGTCAAGTGGGGGTTGTTACGGGTAGTAGGCTTAAAATTGGATATCACATTACCTTGATGATGCTTCGAGCTGGTGCAACTGTAATAGCCACTACACGTTTTCCGATTGACTCGGCACTTCGATTTTCTAAGGAAGAAGACTTCACAGAGTGGGGACATAGATTAAAAATTCACGGGCTTGATCTTAGACATATTCCTAGCGTGGAAATCTTTTGCAATTTCATTGAGCAGCAATATGATCGGTTAGATATTTTGATTAATAATGCAGCTCAGACAGTGAGAAGACCTGCTGGCTTTTACCAACACTTAATGGACAATGAAGAAAAGCCTATTTCCTCACTGCCTGCGTTTGCGAAAGATTTACTTACTGACCACCAATTTTGTTTAGATGAACTGCGCTCATTGAGCGGAGGAGCAGGGTCTGATGAGAATAAGAATTTACCCGTTTCGTGGCACACTAAAGAATTGGGAATTGGACTAAGTGCCTCAGCTAAACTCTCTCAGATTCCTTACAGTTTTGATAATTCGTTGACTCCTCAAGAGGTCTTTCCAGAGGGTCAATTAGATGCGGATTTACAGCAGGTTGACTTAAGAAAGACGAACAGTTGGAGATTGAAAATGGGTGAAATTGAAACAACTGAAATGTTGGAAGTTCAACTAGTCAATTCAGTAGCTCCATTTGTGCTTTGTAATAGGCTTGCCAATTTAATGCAGAAAGAAAATACCGGCCAAAAGCATATTATTAATGTCTCTGCAATGGAAGGGAAATTCCATCGATTTCATAAAGAGGATCGTCATCCGCACACC
>CAYGTD010000068.1:0-7168 GCA_964352725.1 uncultured Roseivirgaceae bacterium | reverse complement strand
ACCCTGTAGAGTTGGCAAAAAAGAAAACCGAGGAGCATGATTTTCAGCCACCTTTGGATATAGTAGATGGAGCTGCTAGAGTGATGGATCCACTATTTGATGGAATCAATACTGGAAAGCATTGGTGTGGTAAATTTCTAAAGGATTACTTTCCTATTGATTGGTAGTTTTTACTTTGAGTTTAGATATCAATTGTGACCCTCTTGTACATTAGAGTTTCATATGTATTGAGTTTTCAATAAGTCTTTAGTATCTATTTTGATTGATTCATTATCTGATTTCTGATAAGGTTACCTCTTCGGTAGGCACCTGATAAAGCACTTGGAATCTCTGCTTCTGCTTGTATGACTTTCGCTCTTGCCTCTTGCACTCTGGCAAGCATTTCTTGCTCAAGCGCTACTCCCTGCGCTCTTCGTTCTTCCGCTTTTGCCTTTGCTATCTCTAAATCAGCCATAGCTTGATCAATTTGTAATTTGGCACCAATGTTTCTTCCAATATTGATATCAGCAATATCTATGGATAAGATTTCAAAAGCAGTACCAGCATCTAATCCATCTGCTAATACTTTCTTCGATATTTCTTCAGGTTTTTCTAAAACTTCCAAAAAATTGGTAGCAGCTCCAATTCTTGCGATAATACCTTGACCAACTCGTGCTTTAATGGTTTCTTCCCCCGCACCTCCTACAAGTTGCTTAATATTAGTTCTTACTGTTACTCTTGCTTCAGCGATTAACTGTATACCATCAAGAGAAACTCCTGTAATGGAAGGCACTACAATCATATAAGGTGTCACCGATATTTGAACAGCCTCAAGTACATTTCTACCCGCCAAATCAATTGCAGTTGCTTGAGCAAAAGACATTTGCATATTGGCTTTATCTGCTACAATTAGCGCTTTTATCACATTGGTAAGGTTACCATGTGCCAAATAATGAGTTTCTAAAAGTTGAGAATTGATGTCTTTAATACCCGCCTTTGTTGCCAAAATCAATGATTTAACAATAAGACCTGGAGGAACTCTCCTGATCCTCATGAATACCAAATCCAAAAGATTGACACGAACACCTGTGAAAACAGCTGTAATCCAAAGATTGATAGGAAAAATGAAGAGGATGAGGCCTATACCAGCGAACACCAATCCAATAGTAATGAGTGTAGAAATAGGCATAGCCAATAAATGATTTATATGAAAGTGAAAGATACGTCTATTGGTATCGTTTTTCGTTAAAAGCAATCAGGTTAATTTTTGAGATTCTTTTTCTAATTTTCAGATCAAGATTCTTCAACGTGATTTTCATTAAAACAATGTTCCAGTTCTCGGGAGGTTTTGATGAGCTAAATGTTTGAGATACAATTGTGCACAGGCATTTGCGTCGCTTAGTGCATCATGATGATTTAAAGGAATCTTATATTTCTTACTTAAGTAGGCGAGACCTCTTCTGAAAATTACTCTCGTACATCGCACTTCAAAATGCGGTTGCACCTCATCATAAAAAGCGAGTGTGTTTTGAAGGCAATTAACATCAAATTGAGCATTATGAGCTACAAACACTTCATCCTCTACGTATCGCTTCATAGACTCATGCCATACTACATCAAAAGTAGGTGCATCCATGGTATCCTCTGGACGTATACCATGTACTTCTATGTTCTTGTAGAAATATTGATTCTTAGGAGGTTGAACAAGTCTATTTACTGTTGCAGTGATTTCACCATTTTCTACCCGAACTAGCCCTACCTGACAAATACTACTTGGATTCCAAGTCGCAGTTTCAAAATCAACAGCCGTGAAAGATTCAAATGGCATTAGATAAGATGTAAAGCAATAATGAATACGAACATAATATAACTATTTCGAATAAAGCAATTGACCTATCATTATTACTCTCTTTTGGATTTATTGTTTTCCTCATTCTATTTCTTACTGACTAACTTTGAAATACATGCAGCTTAAAAACACCATACTGTTAAATTTCATTCTGATAATATTGCCAATTTTATCATATGCTACTGGTGATAATTGGGCTGATATACTTTCTAACAAAAAAGGAGAGGTTGTTTTCTACTGGTATCCCAATAACATCAGTATTGAAGATTCCAAGGATATTATTGATGGTGTTGAGTTCGATTTAGCTAAATCATTTATAAATTATATCAATGAAAAGTATGGCGTTGAAATCACACTAAAGTGGATAGAGACCAAGAGCTTTGACGATGTAATGGATACTGTGAGATATGCGCAAAGTGGTGTTTTTGGTGCATCATCCATCTCCATTACTGAAGAGCGAAAATCGTACTTCAAGTTCACACCACCCTACCTTGCAGATGTTGCTGTTTTAGTATCAAGCCCAGATGTACCACTAGCTCACACATCTAGGGAATTTGTCAAAATTTTTAATAGGCTTACCGCTGTAAGTATTCCGAATACCACATTAGACAAGGCACTAAAAGAACTTAGCTTTAAACAGAACTTACGATTTGATATGAAATATGTAAGTAATAGTGGTGAGATTATAGCGGCTATTGAAAATTCTAAAAACGGTTTCGGATATATTGATTTACCTAATTTTTTAGTGGCTTTCGATCATTCATCAAAAGTGAGAAGGCAGTTTTTCTATCCTATCAAATTAGAAGGAATTGCGATGATTTACCCGTTAGTTAGTGATTGGGAAGATCCTGTAAAAGACTATTTTAACAGTGAGCAATTCGAGGTGGACAAGCAACGGATTATCGAAAAGTATTTTGGAAAAGATGTAATGGATGTAGTGGATAGGATAGCTAAGTCTGCGGAGATAGGGCCTCTTGAAGAAATTGTTATCGCCACTCGCGAACGGGAACTTCAATATGAGGAACTATTGGAAGCTGCCAACCGTGAAAGAGATAGGATAAGAATGAACAATGCACTTTTAATTGCATTTATCACTGTAGCACTCATTTTGCTTTTTCTTTACATCAATTTTCAAATGAAGTCTCGAGCTAATGAAAAACTTCAAAAACAGCAAGAGTTGATTACAGTTCGAAACAATCAGCTTCAAACTCTGAATGAGGAAAAGAATGATTTAATTAAAATCCTTGCGCATGATTTACGATCACCTATTTCCAATATATCAGGCTGTGCAGACCTACTAAAAGAAGACGAAAATCTAAATGAAGATAGAAAAAAAATGATTGATTTTATTTCACAATCTTCTGAAAAAATGGAATCTATGATTTCCAAAATTTTAGATGTAGATGCTATCGATTCTGGAGATCATAACATGACTATTGAAACAATCGATATCAGAGAAGTAGTAGGAACAATTGTCATGGAAAATGAACCTAAAGCAAAATCTAAGGATATAAGTATTGTTACTGATATCAAAGATCATCATTTATCAGCAAAAGCAGATTTATTTTACACAGGACAGATTCTTGAAAACTTAATTTCTAATGCTATTAAATTCAGTAAGACGAATACACAAATTCAAGTCATTGCAAAAGAATCAGATGATGCCATTGAAATATCGGTAATTGACCAAGGTCCAGGCTTCACAGAAGATGATAAGAAGCGAGTATTTAGAAAATACCAAATTTTAAGTGCTACTCCTACAGCTGGAGAAGCTTCAATTGGAATAGGTTTATCTATTGTAAAACTCTACGCAGAAATGATGGGTGGATCCGTTTCTTTCGAATCTGAAGTAGGAAAGGGAGCCACGTTTCTGATTCAATTACCAAAAAATTCAACACAATTATCTTAAAGTGATTTAGCCCAGGTTTTTAATTCAGAGATCGCATTTAAACACTCTACTTTTATTTGTTCTAAGACTTCATTGGAAGCTAAGTTGGGATTATGTTGAATTCCTTCAACGGTATCGGAACATTCCAGCTGTAGCATTTTTACTGACGGCTTTAATTGATGCGCTGACTTACTCAACATTTCAAAATCATTAGATTCAAAATGATTCTTCATCTTTCCAACTAATGGATAGGAGCTATATTCGAAGGTATGGATGAAATCCTGAACAAAGTCCTTATCTCCATCACTTACTAACTCTAAATAGGAAAGATCAATCTTAGTCATCATAAATTTATTATCAGCATAACCGAAATGTAAATGTCTTAAAACTGATTCTAAAAATAATCTAAATTTTACCATAACTTATCGAATAGCAACACTAAATAATTAGTAATTTCGAGCCAAATTTCAAAACAGCAGACGAATGATTCCAGAATTCGAACCTTTAAGAGAAGATGAGAGAGATGTGCTACTAAAAGCACCAGTATATGTTGCGATTCTAATTGCAGGTGCAGATGGTAAGATTGACAAGACAGAAAGAAAAGAGGCTATTGAAGTAGCCCGAAATAAGCAAAGTAGATCAAGAGAGCAACTATCTGAATTCTACAAGCTAGTTGGAGTAGATTTCGCAGCAAACTTTGCCAAGCTTGAAGATGAGTTGCCTTCAGGAACCGACGCAAGAATTTCAGCGATCACAACTGAGCTAAGAAAGCTTAACTTCATTTTACCTAAGGTGGACAAAAACTTTGCGATTAAATTTCACGCCAGCTTAAAAGACTTGGCAAAGAAAATTGCCGAGGCATCAGGTGGAGTATTAGGTTATCTATCAGTAAGTTATGAAGAATCTCAACTAATGGATCTAAAAATGATCAAAGATCCGGCGGTATAAAACTTTGTAAAAAAATCAAAAATTGCAACCCTGACTTAAACCATGAGTCAGGGTTTTTTCTTTTATATTGATGTAAATTATCTTAATGCACAAGTCTGGAATTGTTCCTCCATTACGTCTTTGCTTCTTTATGTGGCTGGTGTTTTCAGTACAGTTTTATACGGGCTTTGATTTTGGTCTATTTGGCATTTACCCAAGGAGTATACAAGGATTGATAGGCGTATTTACTGCACCATTAGTCCACGGCAATTTCAATCACCTTATTTCCAACACTGTTCCATTATTGATTCTTGGTGGCAGTGTATTTTTTTTCTATCCTAGAATAGCTACTCGTGTTTTCCTGCAATGCTATTTCTTTACAAATATCCTTGTTTGGATTTTTGCTAGACCTTTTCTTCATATAGGAGCAAGCGGGTTGGTATATGCATTAGCTTGTTTCCTAATTTTTTATGGTTTCTTTAAGCAAAACTTCAAATCAGTAATGATTAGTGGAATTGTAGTCTTTTTCTATGGAGGTATGATGTGGTATGGTCTTTTTCCACTGGATGATCGAGTAAGTTGGGAATCTCATTTGATGGGTGCTATAGTTGGCTTAGTCACAGCTTCTACATTAGCTAAATTTTCTACTTAAGTAATTATACTAAAAATATTAGTAATTTTAATGAATGGAATTACTAAAAGGAAAAGGAGCTAAAATCAATATCCCCAACAAGTTTCTAAGGCATTCAATTGATTTATCTGATCATGATGGAATTGACGAAGAATTTCTTCTAGAGAAGCCTAAAACGGAAGTCTTTTATGAAACTCCCAAGAAGATTATTTCTTCAAACAAGAGTCCAGACTTAGGTCTCTATGCTTCGATTAATCCTTACCAAGGATGTGAGCATGGGTGTGTCTATTGCTATGCTAGAAACTCACACGAGTATTGGGGTTTTAGCGCTGGATTGGATTTTGAAACGAAGATCATTGTGAAGCCTGACGCTCCAAAGCTATTAGAAAGGGAATTTCTGAAAGAATCCTATAAGCCAAAGATGATTATGCTTAGTGGAAATACGGATTGCTATCAACCACTGGAGAAGAAACATGAGATTACCAGAGATCTATTGAAGGTTTTTCTTAAGTATAGAAATCCAGTGGGGATCATTACAAAAAATGCACTAGTCACTAGGGATATCGATGTACTAGAGCAGTTGGCTAAGTTGAACCTGATTCAAGTAATTTTCTCCATCACCTCTCAAGATGAGAACCTTAGAAGAGTATTAGAGCCCAGAACGGCTAACTCTTCAAAGAAACTTTTAGCAATGGAGCTACTCGTAAGAAGGGGTATACCTACAGGAGTAATGACCGCTCCAATTATTCCAGGACTCAATCATCATGAGATTCCAGCTATACTGAAAAGTGCCTCTGAAGCTGGGGCATCTTATGCAGGATATACCGTAGTTAGATTAAACGGACAGATAGGGAAGATTTTCAAAGACTGGCTCGACAAGACATACCCTGATCGTGCAGCCAAAGTGTGGAATCAAATCCAAGAATTACATAATGGGAAGGTGAATGACAGTGAATTTGGTAGAAGGCTAGTGGGAGAGGGGAAGATAGCGGAAGTAATTCGGAATTTATTTGAGGTCAGCGAGAGAAAATATTTTAGTAATCGAAGCTTTACTCCACTAGATTTCAATCAATTTAGAAAGGGAGGTAATTTATCGTTGTTCTAAATAAGTAGCCCTAATAAAGTTTTCAGGGCTACTTTTTACTCAATATGTTGAATATTAGTTAGATAGATGACTACTCATAAACCAAGCTGCACCTCCCAATGCCAAATCTTTCATAAACATGGCCGTTGAAACTTGATCACCGTTAAGAAAACCACTCATATGTAATAGTACAGCAAATGAGACAAGCATTATTCCAAGAAGCTGAGTAGCTAGTTTTGCTTTTTTTCCAATAACAATAGCGATGGCCGCTAATAAAAGACAAAGTCCAGTGAGATATACCCAAAATATAGGTGCGGGTAAGAAAGAGGGTACCATACCTGACATGGCATCAGCATTCATAAAATGTCCAAATGCAAACATTGCCATGGGTCCTGCAAATAGCAGTTTGCCAATAAATCCTAAGCTTTTCATAGTTGATAAGTTGTTAAGGTTAATAGTTGAATAGATAGGAAAGATACTGAAAATAGAATTCAACCAAAAATTTAGATATCACCTAATCCTTCTTGATTATCAGCATTTGAGTGCTGTTTCGATCTACCTTCCCAGTCTTAGTTTTAGGAATTTCTTGTATATAAATGACTTCTTTTGGAATCTCATACTTCGAAAGAACAGAAAAGTCTACTGATATTTGATTAGATGCTTCAATAACTAAAACCAATTTCTGTCCCAGATAATCGTCCGGAAGACTAGATATAAGGTATGGAAATGATAACTGATTTGATAATTTACCTTCAATACTTTCAGGATTCAACTTGATTCCCCCTGAGTTAATAATGAAGTCTTTACGTC
>CAYGTD010000067.1:0-13412 GCA_964352725.1 uncultured Roseivirgaceae bacterium | reverse complement strand
TTACCGATCTGCTCACTAATACACGTATGTTGTTACATCTGATCGGGTTCATCCTAATGGGGACTTTGCTCTCTGGATTTTACCCAGCAGTATTCATGTCAGGGTTTAGACCCCTGACAGCCTTAAAAGGAAAGTACAAAAACACCAAGGGGGGCATAGTTCTCCGAAAAGGGTTGGTCACGTTTCAATTTATCACCTCATTGATCTTGATTACAAGTACACTGATTGTGGTTTTGCAAGTGCGCTACTTGCGAACAATCGACAAAGGAATGAACACAGAGCAAGTTATGGGGCTAAAACTGCCAGCTCAACCTGTAGGTAGTTGGAAAGAAGCATTGAGTAGACTTTCGCATTTTTCCGACCAAATCCGTCAATATCCTGTCGTTACTTCTACAGCAGTAACCACCAACTTGCCAGGAGGTGGCAGCTCCGACATCAATACATCGGGAGGTGTTCGAATTGTTGGGATAAGTGAGTTTAACGAAGGAACTTTTTATTCCATGGGAATTGATGAAAACGTGCTTCCGCTACTTGATATCAAACTGCTCTTCGGAAAGAATTTCAGAAAAGGATTTGCCAGCGATGAGAGTGGGGTCATCGTCAATGAATCCTTTTTTGAGAAAAATGGCGTTGTGGCAAACGAAGAAATGATCGGTAAAAAGATCGTGTTTGGGAGAAATGAGTCAAATCCTCAGTACGAGATCATTGGCATCATTAAAGACGTTAATCGAACCACCTCAAAAAATGAAGTCGAGCCTACCGTATACTTCAGTGATTGGGGCTACGGGGGAGGTCATGGATACGGAAGTTTGATGGTGAAACTGAATGGGGAATATATCGGGGAAACGCTAAATCAAATACAGCAGCATTGGTCGCAATTCTTTCCAAATGAAGTATTTAACTATGAATTTCTGGATGATCGTTTTGCAACATTGTATGAAGAGGATAAAAGGTTTGGAAAGCTAACAGGTGCTTTTTCTGTGCTTGCCATTCTCATTACGATCCTGGGTCTGTTTGGACTTACCTCATTCATTGCCAGCCAACGAAGTAAGGAAGTGGGTGTTCGTAAAGTCCTTGGCGCATCCGTAAAAAGCATTATTACACTCTTTTACCGTGATGTAATTATTCTTCTCGGCTATGCTGTAGCTATTGGAGTTCCATTGGTATGGATGGCAATGAACAACTGGCTTTCGCAGTATTCTAGAAGGATAGATTTCTCCTGGTGGGTAGCCGTGCTGTCTGTCTCGGTTTTAGTGATCTTGTCATTTCTAACCATTTTCATCCAAACACGAAAAGTAGCAGTGATGAATCCTACGATAGCCCTGAAACAAGAATGATTAGACATTAATGGTCTTTGGTGTCGATGCTGTCTTCTCCCGCTACGAAATCAAATTGAGAAAGAACTTACCGTTCAACATATACTGATGATGCAGAAAAAACGAATCCTTAAATGAAAAACATCCTCCTACTTTTGTTTCTCACCTCCGCTTCTATAGTCCAGGCGCAATACACCTTCATCGATTTAGACATTCAAAAGACGGAGGGATTTGAAAAAATAATAACTGACAACCGAGTAATAGCTATCGGAGAAATGCATGGTGCAACAGAAGTACCTCAATTGGTTTTGAATCTGGCAAGGGCAGCTCATGCGAGGGACTCGAATCTGACGGTCGCCTTAGAGATTAGCAGCGACTTTCAAGATGATATTGATGCATTCATGATCAACGGACAAACAGAACGACTAAAGTCGGTCGGGCATTTTCAATATCCGGACGGCCGATCCAGCCTGGCAATGGTGGAACTACTAGAGGGACTCAGGCAATTGCAAGGAATTAGAGTGGCCTGCTTCGATGTGGAGTGGGGTAAAACCAGCACAGGAACCAGAGACAGTACCATGGGCGTAAATCTGCACCATTTGTACCATGGGCAGCAAATGATCATCCTAACAGGAAACTTGCATGCGGTCTTGGATTTGGAGTACATGCGTCCAGGTTACAAGTCGGCATTGTATCACTTCAAAGAAATCAGCGGGTTGACGAACGAAATACTTGCTTTGAATACCTACTTCGGGGGTGGAACGATCTGGAATTGCCGTCGGGAAGGTTGTGGTGAATATCCTGCTGGAAAGGTAACTGTTCTGGAAAATAACGAGCTGGCTAATTTCATACGTTACGACCAATCTCAGATAGTCAAAGGGTTTAATGGATTTGTATTTTTTGAGCAGATCAGTGCTTCTCCACCATTTGGATCGGCGTTACTCCATCTGTACGATGTGGTGGATCAGTTTAAAACTGCGATTATCAAAAAGGATAGCATTTCGTTTAATAGGCTCTTTTTCAATGATAAGGTGCCTTTTGTTGGAAGCATGTCTGAGCCTTCAGAAGCATCGATCAAAAAAGACTATCCAGACTTTCAGGGACTTGCAGTGTCAAATAGTAGCAAATTCATAAGGGAGATTTGTGCAAGCGACAAACCGCAGGAAGAAAAAATATTCAACATTGACGTCCAGACCAATGGAGTGATAGCCGCCATCAACTTTGACTATGCGTATTACTCAGGAGAAAAAATGATGCAGTGGGGGAATGAGAACTGGAACGTGGTACTTGTAGAAAATGAATGGTTAATTACCGATGTGGTATACTCCATCCATTTTCCCGAAGTGGAAAATTCACCATTTAAGGATTAGAGATAAGTAGACCGCCATTTATATTGGGGGAGTTGCAGCAGTAAAACCTTTAACTATTAGACGAGTCCCTAACTACGGTAAAATTGCAATACAAAATCAGTACGCAATCGTTAACTGATTAATAATATTCACAAATATACTATGCTGGTTTTCTTATTACTTTTCTAGAAAAAACTAGACTTTATATTCATGATTTACGACTAAGTTCTCAGTATCACAATCTCAAAACAAGTGAAGATGTGGCTTAAAAAGTACCATAACTAAACATAAATAGGCAAATGGTGCAACATTTATAATCTTGATCTGTCTCATATAATAGCACCAAACCAATACAGCGATGTTAACAAACACATTTCTTACCTCTTTCCGTGCTTTATGGAAGAATAGAAGCACATTTTTACTTAATATTTTTGGCTTGTCCATTGGTATTTGCTTCTGCGTAATGGCTTATCTTCATGTAACTTATGAGTTAAGCTTCGATGGCCACATCGAAAAAAAATCGCAACTACATCGACTAGTAGTGGGAAATATGGCTACCGGAGAAGGTTGGGTAAAAGTATCTGCTCCCATACCTTCAAAACTCTCTGCAGATATTCCTGAAATCGAATCCTTTGCACGGCTTACGCAATATTCCTATAACCAGAAGGTAGCAGTCGCCTATGAAGATCTTACGTTCAACGAACGACACGTTTACCTCGCTGACCCCTCTTTGTTTAACATGCTTGAAGTAAATATCAAGGATGGTCAAATGCCTAAAAGTCCATCCGATAATGCGCTATTCATTTCAGCAACCACTGCTATAAAAGTATTCGGAGAAACAAATCCTATAGGTAAAGTACTTAAGATCAATGGGGATAGAGATTTTGTGGTAACCGCCACATTCGAGCCGCTACCAGAAAATAGTCACCTTGAAATGGATTATGTGATCCCCTTCTCGAATTTGGAATCGGTATTTCCAGGAACTAGTTTGACTGGCAACTGGGGGCAGTTCAATTATTTTGCCTATGTCCAATTGGACCCTTCAGCATCTTCCAAAGAGGTCATAAATAAGATCAAATCAACCGTAGTAGAATTCGGTAGCGATCAGGAGATGAGATTCGAAGACTTGACGCTTCAGCCCATTCAAGATATTCATTTTCAGGCTAGCGGAGGCAATGTGAAAGCATCTTACGACCCAAAATATTTACTTATTTACGTTTCCATTGCTTTAGCCATTTTTATTATCTCCATTATCAACTTTCTAAATTTATCCATTGCAGGATCGACCAAGCGAATAAAGGAGGTTGGGATCCGGAAAGTAATGGGTGCAAATCGCTCACAAATTATCTTTCAGTTTGTAATAGAAGGTGTGATCCTTGCTTTATTCTCCATTGTTCTTGGATTGATTTTAACAAAAAGTATTCTGCCTTTGGTTAATGACTTAGTTGGGTCAGGGAGTTCGCTTACATTGACTGATCCATGGCTGATAGCCATTTTAGGAGGATTGGTGCTTCTAATTGCATTAATATCAGGTTTATATGTCACCTTTTTCGCGATCTCATTTCATCCCATAAGTGCTCTTAAAGGAACGCTAAAAATAGGTTCAGGCAGTCAAAAATTCAAGAATGGATTACTTGTAGCGCAGTTCCTTGTGTCAAGTGTACTTATTCTATCCTCCGTGTTGATTTACAAACAACTCGATTTCCTTAGAAACACAGAATTGGGCTTGGACGAAGAACAAGTGCTGACGATAGAGCTATTTGACGAGGCATCCCTTGCTAAAATTAATACACTTTCTGACGAGCTAATAAAATTACCTGGGGTACAAAGCACAGGCACTTCCAAATTCATGCCTGGAGAACCTAACTGGAATCAAAACGTGCAATGGGCAGGGCAAAAAGAGGTAGTAACCTGGCATATTATTGAAGCAGGTCCAGGGTTTCTCGAAACGTATGGAGCAACACTTCTTGCAGGAGACCTTAAAGCGATAGAAGCAAGCATTGCTACCTCGAAAGTAGTCTATGTGGTCAACGAAGCAGCGACAAAAGCGGCAGGTTGGGAAACACCGATAGGCCAAGTGATTGCTGCTATGGGGAAGAATTCCAACGCTCCCATTAAAGGCGTGGTGAAAGATTTTCATTATCAGTCATTACACAATTACATTGAACCGATGGTCTTAGTTATTAGGGAGAATAGCGGTCATAACTTATTATCACTGAAGCTTGAGACCGACAATTACCTAACTCTTCTTGATGCAATTAAAGAAAAGCATCAAAAAGTGATGGGAAATACTCCATTTGAATATGCCTTTGTAGATGATCAATTCGAAGAATTGTATGCAGTAGAAGAGCAAACCAGCCAATTGGTTGGTCTTTTGACGATGGTGGCAATACTACTAGCAACATTGGGAATGTATGCGTTACTTAGTTTCACTGTAAAGGAGCGAACCAAAGAAATCGCGATTAGAAAAGTGCTAGGAATCCGTCTTACTGAAATACTTTTTCTGCTAAGCAGAAAATATTTCGTTTTGCTAATTATCGCAAACATTATCGGTATGGGTATTTCATGGTACTTGATTGACAAATGGCTTGCTAACTTTAGTTATCATATTTCTATCAATCTCTTTACGATGATTGCCGCTTCTCTTTCCACATTACTTATTGTCGTAATAGTAGTTGGCACTAAGTCATTCCAAACGGATCGCATCAACCCAACAGAAGCCTTACGAAGTGATTAAAATTTACATCATCAATGGCACCACTTAAGTGGAGCCATTGATTTTTTCTAAGTAGCCCAATTAACTATTCTAAACTCATCCTACCTTTTGCTCTCCCCATAGGAAAGTAATCCCGACCAGGAACAATCCGAAGAAAATCCATTTATAAATAAGTAACTATTAAACAGCGATTCTCCGTTACACGTATATTAGAGGGATAACAGGCACTCTATGTATATTTGAAAGGTAAATAATGCGCACTGTGTACGTTACACTGTTTTACCAATAATTCTAAGCCATGAGGTTATTTACAACACTTTTAACACTAACTCTCTTTGTCTCTTGTGAAGATCCATGTTGGCAGGCCGATTGTTTACGCTCAACTGAATATCGTTTTAACCTATTAGATGAAGAGGGTAATGATTTAATTATTGGAGATAGTACTCAGTTTTCATTAGATGCACTATCTGTAATTGACTCCTTGAACAACTCATACCAGATCGAAATTGGAAGTTTTGGAGGAGTAAGTGCCTTGATTGTTACATTATCAGGTGATCAGCTTGATTATATTCTAATACTCGATAATAAAAGACTTGACAGCTTTAAGGTAACATTCCGAAAGGTTCAAGAAAACTGTTGTGGACTAACTCCTTGGATCGATAATGTAGATTTTAAAACACTACGAACTGAACCGCCAAAAGATGATGTTGGATCAACCTATATTTATATAGAATAACTATTGGTTATATGCCAAAAGTACTTTCTGATTTCATTGCAACTTGACCATGAATATGCCACTGGTACAAAGTAGTGCTTTATTGATACTTTCGAAGTGCCAGCATATCTACTACTTTATTGCTATTAAGTCAGTCATGGGCATACAGTCGATTCCTGATTATTAAAACTCAAAAACTCACCCCACCCTTTGCTCTACCCATAAAAAGGTAATTCCCATCAAGAACAGTCCGAAGAAAATCCATTTCGAGACAGGCATTTTTACTTTTTTAGTTCTTTGTTCTGATGCATTCTTTTGGCTCACGAAAGCAGCTGTCTGAAGTTGCTTTTTCTGTCGCTTTTGGAGCCTCCAATCTGAGCTATCAAAAGTAAAAAATCTCCCCATCTCTTCCTTATCCACTTCTGCTGTTTGCCAACCTCTTTGCTGAGGCCAATAGGTTGTATTCCATGTGTTGGAAGAAAACCATTGCTGACTTGTAGCCAGACGCACACCTTCTACTCTTAGTTCTTCCATACCTTCATGAGTCAACTGAATCATGGTTGGTTCACTCACACGTGGAAAGTCATCGGTTTCGATAAATGAAGGAATTTCTATATTTCCTACCACACTCTCCAATACACTTTGCCAAAGACGTGCGTACAGTTTGTTTTCTGCTTGTAGATTTAGTACGTATGAATCAGTGAATAAAGGACACACTATTTTACCTAATCCCATCGATTTTACTTGAGCAACAGCATTCGATTCAAATTGAATTTCGGATACTGTGTTTATCTCCCATTCGGTACCTGTTAGTTTCACTTCTCCATTCTCCCCTTTAAAAGTCAATGCCTCTTTTCTTTTGCTTTGCCAAGTGACTAAATTATTGGGGGCTTTCCCTCCCATCAATACCAACCCTAACGCTCCACTTTCTACTCTGGTTTTGATTCGTTGCTTTTCCGATTGGGTTAGATCATCATACGTACTCGTATTGATCACTATCAATTGAAAATCATCCAACAGTCTATTGGAGACTGTGCTCAATTGCCTTTCAGAAATATTGGTAAAGGCTTGATGATAAAGATCTGTTGAAACTTGTAAGCGTTCGGCTACTCCAAATCCAGCCTCCGCAAAATGATTCTTCAAACCCCTAAACTCAAATGACGGACTATTAGAAAGAATTAACACATTGGTCTGTCGCTTTTCGTTAACCAATAGTGGGATGGTCTCTGAAAAAATAGTATCCCCATTTCTAATTCCATCGAGCTGATACGTGAGATAACCCGCTATAGTGGGCACCACCTCCAGCATCGCATTATCCTGATCGCTCTCCACTTGCACTGTTTCTATTCCTGAACCTGACAGGGTCAATGAAATGGATTCAGCAAGTTCTAATTGAAGTGAAACCTCTAGAACTGTTTGCTCCATTGCATCTCTAATTACATAATCAATGACACCTTCTTGCCGTTTTTCAGAAGGATAAAACGCATCGATATTTTGTAATTGATCAAGCTCCCATTCTTGCAAACCATCTCCAATTACAGCCAATTTTTCGACTCCTTTTGTGGTGCGAATATCATCATACATTGAGCTCTTCTCTACCAATAAGAAACCTGATTTTTTCAGTGAATCTACTCGTGCTTGGTTCGCATTTTCTGTCACCCACACTAACGATGCTTTCTTAGAAGTAGAAGCTTGATACGGAGCAGTGTATAATCCAAGCAACGAGGAAATGATCAGTATAAGGGCGAAAAAACGCACCCATCTCAATCGCTTTGGCCTAGATTGAATATCCCAAAACAAAAACAGAAGGAACACTCCCAATGCAATACCTATCTCCCACCACACTAGTGTATTACTTAGTCCCATTCGATTTCAATAACCCTTTTAAGAAGTGTGTATTCATTTCATCCATCGAGTAGTTTGCGCCAGCAGGAACAGGATTTTCCTCAGTGACCACTTTCTCCAAAACCTTCTTCAATTCCTTGATCGCCATCACATCAGCAGTGTTAAGTACTCTCTTATCCAGTAGGATTTTCAACGTATTCAAAGCATCCAAGTATTGGCCTGGCTGCTGAATCGCCAAGCCAGCCAGTTCGTTTCCAGCTTCTCTCAAAACGTCCTTTTTCTTCTCTGTCCAATTCTTGTTTAGCATCACCTCATCCATCATCGCTATACTTTTACGAATAGAAGGGTAGTCCTGCTCGTCCTCTTGAATTTCCTTAAATGAACCTTCATTCAATTGCTTCATTTTACCCGTAAGCCTACTTTCTGCTTCATTCACAGGAGGTGGATCAAATCCTATTCGTTGCACGTAAATTCGTGCATGATTCTTAATTTCCTTAAGTAACTCTTGTGCTCTGTATTGGTAAGGCAGAGATTTCTCTGGTTGAAACAATCGTAAGTACAATTCCGCATCCCACATTTCAGTCAAAGCTGCTCTCAGTTTGGCTTTCAATGTTTGCGTGTGAAACGTAGCAGTCTCCTCATCTCCATGTTCATGCATATATGCCTGCAATGGATTTTTACTTTTCTCTTCAGCGGGCTCAGTACCCTTATCCATCAATTGACCCGCCTCATTTTCATGGTCATGATCATGGCCAAACTCCTGCAATACATTCGAGCCGTCAGCAGCTACCTCACCCACTTCCTCTGGTCCTTCAGTTTCTACTTCTAATCCACTATCCTCCTCTTCTCCAATGAATTGACCATATTTTAGTCGCAATTGCTTTTGGTCAAATCCAAGAGCATTGCTCTCTTGATTGAACTCCTTCTTCGGGAGTGTAGTTCTGTATTCAAGCAGTTTTTCCGTATCGATGATGATCTGTAATTGACTTCTAAAAAAGTCTGGCATCAAATCTACTCCTAGTGAACCTTCCAAGGAAAATGTGACTTCAGCTGTGTCTTTTAGAATAAAAAAGTACGTCTCTGTTCTACTGCGTTGAATAGTTGGCTCACGATTGTCAAATGCCGTGGCATAGAAATACAATTCGTTCCCTGGCTCCATTCCAAAATCATCTGGACGTAGTGTCATTGGGACTATAAGTTTCTTCCCCTTGACTGCCATAGGGAGAGGTATTTTCTGCTCCCTAAACATCACTGACTCACCCGATCCCTTGGTGATGGTTGCTACAATAAAACCGTCAGTAAGACCGAAATCATCCGAAAGTGAAACACTAAAATCAACTGACAATCCTTTTTCATAATCCAATCGTTGATGTTGTGGAATGCCTATTATTCGTGCTTCTGGCACCTCATCAGGAATTAATTTCAAGGGGTAATAAGGTGATGTGACCACCTCTTTATCTGTGGAATAAATGAGTGAATAAAATCCACTTTCTTTTGGATTAAAAAAAACTCTCCATTCATTACCATTTGACCCTAATGGTAAGCTATCTCCTTGACTGGTGGTGATCCAGACTGCATTAGGAATACCCACAAAAGATACTATCCATTGAAGTTTTGATTGCTCTAGCACATCGAGGTTCAATTCAGATTTTGATTTTCTCAACTTTGAGTAGCTAGGTGGAGTAACCATCACATAAGCATCTTCTAAATAGGTCGTGTCCTTTTGGATTGGTGCTACACTGCCAAGTTCGTTTTGTCCTTCAAACAGCGCCTCATTAGGGATGGTCTGTGGCCAAAACCAACCTACTAGCAATATCAAACTGCCTACTGCGAATGCTACTATTGGAGATTTCCAATTGACTGGGAATTGTAACTCTGGGATTTTCTGATCTAATGCTTTAAGTACTTTTTCTCGTTGCAGCGAAATGATGCCTTGAGTGGTAGTGTCGAAAACCAACTCTGTGCTGTACTCTGAAGAATGTAATTGACTGTTTACCAAATGAATAATATCCTGCTGTTTAGGAATACTCTTCCACTCCCAAAAACCAATCACTATTGCAAGCAACCCTAGTAACGACGCTATTACAACAGAAACCGAAAGCAACCACACCAATCCAATCGAAAATCCTACTAGAATAGCCAGCCACGCTGCTATTTTAGCATAGATTCTCCATTTCCATGCTTTTTCAATACGATATAAAGTAGGATGCATTTTCATGGCTTATCACTTTTATGTGACACCCATCTTTCGACAATTAAACCTACCAATAGCAATACCCAAAATATAGAGGAGCTGTTTTGCTTGGCATATCGGATTTCATTTTGCTCAACTTCATTATACATGAACGAATCCAAGTCCATGGTTCTTTGGTCTATGTCATTTGGAATAGTAGGACTCAGTAGGGTTAATAGTTTCTTAGGGAGGTTTTGATCCACAGCATCTTGCATGCTCCAATCATTAGAAATGTGAATTCGCTTAGCACCTACCTTTTTCCACTTTTTCACGCTCATAGAATCAATGGAAACAATATTAGCCTGAGTTGGTATGCTTTCTTTAGACAGCCAAAAAATCCAATCTGCATCAGCGATGTTAGATGATTGATTGATCGTCAACGCACTTAGTTCATTGAGTGTATTGAGAGCTGTTTCAAACATCTTTCTGTATAACTCGAACTCAGGTGAGTATTGCAAGTAATAAGAAATGACAATTGGCTCTGCTCCAGAGGTTTTTTCTAGTGTATGGACCGTCTTCCATTCATCAAACGTGGTGTTCACTTGGAAAGATTGTCCATTCTTCTGATAGGATAGCATGGATTCTGCTAAGGGGTCACTGGGTAGTTTCATCCATTCATACTTTACAGGAAATGATGCTTTCACCCCTTGAAAGTCCTTCATCAAAAGAGGTGAAATGACGACTGTCTTTTTCACATTTAAACTAGGTGGATCAGCTAGCAACTGCCAATAATCAGTAGCTTCATCTGATACTTCTTCTGATAAATCGGGGAAGCCATTCGCCAACCAAAAAGCTTGTTCTCCCTCCGAGAGAGAATCTTTGAAAGATTGAAACCAAGCAAGATCTTTATATTTTGGATCAACCAAATACATGGTATTTACCTCCGCTATCTTTCGCTGCATAAAGGGCTCGGCCATCAATAAAACCAAAAGGGCTATTAAGATCATCCGAAGCAGAAGCAAGAGCCATTGACTCGGCATAATTGATCGCATGGTCTTGGTCTCCGTTTCCCTTAAAAATCGAATACTCCCAAAGTCAACCGATTTTCGAGTGCTCTTGCTCCACAGATGAATAATGACGGGAACCGCCAGTGCCACTAAGCCTGTAAGGAAATATGGAAATAGCACTCCCATCAAAGTAGCTGTTTTCGTTTGTTGAGAAATGCATTGATGATAGCTGAAATAGGACTAGTGAAACAGATGTGATGATAGTCAATTCCATTAATGAGAAAATCATGAGCTAATTGATTTTTCCATTCTGTAATGTTTGCTTGATAGTCCTCCTTTAGGGAAGAAGTGTTTAACTGGATGGACTTGTTCGACTCTAAATCATTGACTTTAATGACGCTTCCAAAATCTAACTTTTCCTCCTTCTCTCCCATCATATGAAAGACAATTACCTCATTTCTTGGCGATTTAAGCGCTTTAATAAACTCAGGAAGATCTTCATTTTCGTCATATAGATCGCTGATAAACACAAACAACTCTTTTGATCGCCTATTCTCTATGTATGGTTCTGAAAATGAGGAAGTTTCCTTCATTAGTTGAAGTCGATTCAAATACCTTCTCCAATGTTTTGCGTCATTACCCGCTTTCATGCTGGATTCATCCGCCAATCCTATCGTATCCCCATTTTCTATAGCAACAAATCCCAGTACTCCAGCCAATAATTTGGCGGCATCAAGCTTCGTTAATGCTTCCTCTTTATACATCATGGAGCGAGAATTGTCAATGATGAACGTCACATTGACACTTGTTTCTACTTCCGATTGCTTGATGTAGAACTTATTTGTGCGAGCATACATTTTCCAGTCTAGCTGTCGCAAATCATCTCCCTGACTGTAGGGACGATACTGACTAAACTCCATCCCAACACCTAATCTCTTGCTTCGCTTTCGACCCATTTGCTCACCTAAGGCCAACGAGCGAACTGCCCATTCAAAATCATGGATAGATGCAAGTACTTCTGGGTCGATATGGAGAAGCGTTTTAGGCACAACTACATATCGTTAATCAAATGTTCAATAATCTGATCGGTAGTTACTTTCTCAGATTCCGCTTTGAAATTCACTAAAATTCTGTGGCGAAGAGCTGGCAACACTACCGCTTTGATGTCTTCTGGTATCACAGAAAAGCGTCCTTTCATCAAAGCATGTGCTTTGGCAGACATAATCACAGCTTGTCCAGCTCTTGGTCCAGCTCCAAAATCAATA
This sequence comes from uncultured Roseivirgaceae bacterium, assembly GCA_964352725.1. Taxonomy (GTDB): domain Bacteria; phylum Bacteroidota; class Bacteroidia; order Cytophagales; family Cyclobacteriaceae; genus Ekhidna. The sequence continues at coordinate 1,026 of CAYGTD010000067.1, read as the reverse complement.
TAATCTTTCACCATCTGGTTCTGTGTGATTTCGGGTCGAGTAGATCGAACCATTTGACTGATCTGCTTGATTAATTCATCTGAAATAAAAACCTCTCTTGTGAAGTCTTGAAGTTTAATAATTTCTTCTCCCGTCAGAACATGATTTAAAGGTTCACTTTTCTTTCCTGTCGTTAATCGTAGTATTTCTTCCTCCTCCAGTTCTGTTGGGTAACCAATTAATACGTACAGTAAGAAACGGTCTACTTGAGCTTCTGGTAAAGGGAATGTCCCTGATTGCTCGATGGGGTTTTGAGTTGCCAGCATGAAGAAAGGCTGATCCATTCGATAGTCTTTTCCTCCATAGGTCACCTTGTATTCTTGCATCACTTCTAGTAGAGCTGCTTGTGTTTTTGGTGGCGTTCTATTGATCTCGTCTGCCAATAGAATATTGGTGAAAACTGGTCCTTTATTATACTTGAAAGACTTGTGCCCTTTCGAATCCTCCTCCACTACTTCAGTACCCAAAATATCGGTTGGCATCAGATCTGGAGTGAATTGAATACGATTGAAATCCAGATTGACAGCTTTCGCTAATGATTTGATCATCAATGTTTTTGCTAATCCAGGCAATCCTTCAATTAAAACATGACCGCCAGCAAGCATACTGATGATCAATTGATCCATTACGTCCTCTTGTCCTACCACCACCTTGTGGACTTCCCTTTTCAAATCTTGAAGCTTAGCTACCAATCCCTTTACTTCTGCTTCCAGCTTTTCTAGTTCTTTGTTCATTTTAGTTCTATCGTGTTAATGCGTAAGTGATAATGTTCACACTGAAGCGCGTATTGTCATACTTATACCACCGTTTGTTTCTAAAATCATAATCCCACTCACAGCCATAATCTTTGTTACTATATAGCACTCCAATTCGTCCATCCACTTCTATAGCTTTCAGGTATTCATGCACCAAGTCATCACCCCATCCATTCAGCTCTTGAGTGGTTGTAGGTGGCCCTTCAAATTCAAAAAAGCTTCGGTATATTTT
>CAYGTD010000066.1:0-13588 GCA_964352725.1 uncultured Roseivirgaceae bacterium | reverse complement strand
AGTTGGAAGACTTTGTGAAGAAAGCCTCCGCATTTTTCCTTGACTATGACGATCTCATGGTTTCTAGCGTTCGGATTAATTCTGTATTGAATACAACCTATTTTTTAAACAGCGAAGGCACACGGTTCAGAACCTCCAGCGCAAATACAAGGATTGTGTTCTCAGCTTCAATCGTTGGGGCAGATAAAGGGGTAAGTTTTGAATCCTTCACTTATGATGTGTTGCCAGGCGATCCATTGCCATCATTGGAAGAGGCCAAAAAGATGGTGAGTCAGCTCATGACCGAAATGAAATTAAACGATAGCGCCAAGACATTTGAGGATAGTTATTATGGACCAGTCATGTTTACAGGCAAAATGGTTCCCCAGCTATTCCACAATTACCTGATCAGTCAATTGACTGCATCCACCACCATCGAAAATGAAAACAGCTTTTATAATGGAGGCTACAACAGACGAAATGCCCGACTCGATGATCGGATGGGCAGATCAGTCATATCCAAAGAGCTGAATGTGTCGCTTCATCCGGGTTTAGAAGAATGGGAGGGAATCCCGCTTTCTGGCGCCTATAATATAGATAACGAAGGAGTGATGTCACCCGACACACTTGTGTTGATAGAAAATGGAACCTTGAGAAACCTCATGACCAACAGAACATTGGTGAAAGAAGCACAGATAGCAAACGGTACAGGATCAGGCCCAGGTGTGGTACATATTTCCGCTTCTGAAACTTTAGAATACGATCAATTGAAGCAAAAATTAATTGAGTTGGCAAAGAAAAATGATCAGGAATATGCCATTATCATAAAAGACGCCTTCTCTTTTAATGGTTGGAACAATCTGGATGTTTACAAACTCAATATCAAAACTGGTCAAGAAGAGCTTTTCATTGATGCCAATATTTCAGATTTTTCACTCAACAACCTGAAGAGGATTGCCGGAATATCTTCCAAAAAGACCGTAAACAAAATCTTCCAATCCTCTTATATCTCTCCCGATGCGCTGCTACTGGAAGACGTTGGCCTGAGTAGTGGATATCAACCCATGAAAATGAAGGAGCCTTTGGTAGAAAGCCCGCTGGTTAATAATTAAGCCATTAAAACTTCACCAATCTGGAAGCTGCCATCAAAAAGCTTAAGGCACAAGTGCTGTTTTATGAAGAAGAGAATAGAGGCTTGATGGAGGGTTTGATATGATAGCTAGACTTCCGAAGTTTTAGAAACGCAGACTTCCGAAGTTTCCAAAGAAAGACTTCCGAAGTTTTTGAAACGCGGACGGCTAGCGAAGACTTCCGAAGTTTTTGAAACTTCGGAAGTCTTCATTCGGCTAGTCGCGGACAGCCAGTCATCGGAAGTTTGGCCACCTGCACAAACTTCGGAAGTCTTTGAACAAAGAATGATTTCTTGTTTGGAGATAATTAGACAATATAGTTATCTTCCATCCTCATTTATTTGAATACGAGTGACCAACCAAAACCCTGAACAAATAGCACGCGATAAAATTGATAAGCAATTAGTTGCTTGTGGTTGGATCGTTCAGGATTTAAAGAAGATTAATCTCAACGCAGGCCTAGGAGTTGCTGTTCGGGAATATCGAACAGAAAGAGGGCCGGTCGATTACCTGCTTTTCGTTAATAAAGAACCAGTAGGAGTTGTTGAAGCTAAGAATGATGACGAAGGTGATCGTTTGAAGGTTCATGAAGATCAGGCTGAAGAATATGCTACAAGCAAATTGAAATGGATCGTTAACGAACGTACACTCCCATATGTGTATTTGACGACCAGTGAAATCACTGAATTTTGGAACTTAAAAGATCCCAAACCGCGATCACGTGAAGTCTTTTCCTTTTCAAGACCAGAAACTGTATACGACCAGTTAAAAAAGGATGACACATTAAGAACTCGACTACAAACTTTTCCAACCCTAGACAAGGGCACACTTCGTGAATGCCAATTCAAAGCAATCAGAAACCTTGAGGAGTCCTTTGTAGAAAGTAAGCCAAGAGCACTTATTCAAATGGCTACAGGTGCTGGTAAGACGTTTACAGCAATTTCTTCCATTTTTAGACTTCTTGAGTATGGAGAAGCTAACCGAATACTGTTTTTAGTAGACACCAAAAACCTTGGTGAGCAGGCAGAGCAAGAATTTATGGCTTTCACTCCACCGAATGAGAACAGGAAGTTTACGGAACTGTATACTGTTCAAAGATTAAAATCGAGTTACATCAATCCTGATGCACATGTGGTTATCTGCACAATTCAACGACTTTATTCAATTTTGAAAGGAGAGGAGCTGGATGAGAAAGCAGAAGAGGAAAATCCCAATGAAAAGGTGATTACAGTCAAACAACCACTTCCAGTAATTTATAATGAGAAGATACCAGTTGAGTTTTTTGATTTTATTATCATCGATGAATGCCACCGCTCTATTTATAATCTCTGGAGACAGGTGCTGGATTATTTCGATGCATTTCTCATTGGGTTAACAGCCACCCCAGACAAACGCACATTCGGTTTCTTTAACGAGAATGTAGTAAGTGAGTATCCTCATGAAGAGGCTGTCGCTGATGGAGTGAATGTGACCTATGATACATTCCTGATTGAAACTAAAATCACCAAGGCAGGAGCGGTAATTGAAGCAAAAGAATTTGTAGACAAACGTGAAAAGCTCTCACGAAGGAAAAGGTGGGAACAAGTAGATGATGAGATTATCTACACCGGAAAACAACTCGATAAAGACATTGTCAACCCGAGCCAGATCCGGAATATTATCAAAGCCTTTAGAAGGAAACTACCAGAAATGTTCCCTGATAGAAAGGAAGTGCCTAAAACGCTGATTTTCGCTAAAACAGATAGCCACGCTAATGATATCATTGACATTGTGCGAGAGGAGTTTGGGGAAAGCAACAGCTTTTGTAAAAAGATTACCTATCAAACCAAGGAAGATCCGAAATCGGTACTTGCCTCTTTTAGAAATGACTACCATCCTCGTATTGCGGTGACGGTGGACATGATTGCCACAGGTACGGATGTGAAGCCTTTGGAGTGCCTTCTCTTTATGCGAAATGTGAAGTCAAAGGGCTACTTCGAGCAGATGAAAGGACGAGGCACTCGAACCATCAAATTTGAGGATTTGAAAAAGGTAACACCCTCTGCCATTGCCACCAAGGATCATTTTGTGATTGTGGATGCTGTTGGGGTGATGAAGGAAGTAAAAACAGATAGTCGACCACTGGAACGAAAGCGAACAGTACCGCTAAAAGACCTCATGCACATGGCCATGATGGGAGCTTTTGATGAAGATGTATTTATATCGTTGGCAGGTAGGCTGGGTCGAATCGAAAAACAAATCACTTCTGAAGAAAAGGCGAAGTTCAAAGAGCTGGCAGGTGGAAAAACCATCAATCAAATGGTGAAAGACTTGTTAGCTGTGTTTGACCCAGATAAAGTGAAGACTGAAGCCATAGCCAGACATGGACATCCTACACCAGCGCAAGAAGAAGAAACCCAACTGGAAATGGGAAGAGAAGCTGGAGCACCCATTACTGGAGAATTGATTGAGTATGTTGAAAATGTACGGAAGAGCTTGGAGCAGATTATTGATGTGATAAACATCGATGAATTGGAGTTTGCAGGCTGGGATACAGAGCAGAAGGAGAAGGCGCAAGCCATCGTTGAAGATTTTAAAAGTTACATTGCCTTCTATAAAGACGAAATTCTTGCCTTGAGTTGGTTTTATTCAGAACCCTATAGCAGAAAAGAGCTAACCTATCAACTGGTAAAGGAGCTATTGGATAAACTAAAACAAGACAAACCCACGCTTGCACCTATGCGGTTATGGCAGGCCTATGAGCATTTGGATGGGATACAACATAGCTCTCCATTGAATGAATTGACCGCTTTGGTTGCTTTGGTAAGAAGAGTGGTTGGGCTTGATCAAAAATTGGTACCATTTAGCAAAGTAGTAGATAAACGTTTTCAGGATTGGGTATTTAAAAAACAGGCTGGACCAGTGAAATACACTGAAGAACAAATGAACTGGCTGAGAATGGTCAAAGACCATATTGCCACGTCCTTTCATATAGACCGTGACGATTTGGATTTTAGTCCCTTTGATTCTAAAGGAGGAATGATGAAAATGTGGGATCTCTTTGGAGAAGAAATGGATAGTATGATTGATGAATTAAATAAGGAGTTGGTAGCATAGATGAATGATCCACTAAAAATACCACTGAGCTGGGCTCTGACTAAAATTGAGAACATAGTTTTTCCAAGTGATAAGACTAATAGAAAGAATGAAAGAGCTGATGTACAATTCAAGTATATTGATATCAACTCAATAGATAATTCCAAATTTAGAATAACCAATCCAAAAACATATTTCTGGAGAGAAGCACCTTCACGAGCACAACAAAAGGTTAAGACAGAAGATATTGTCTTTTCAACCGTAAGACCGTATTTAAAGAACATTGGATTTGTACCTGCTTCATTAAATGATCAAATAGCATCGACCGGCTTTTGTGTTATACGACCACACGTAGTTTCAGCGAAATATGTCTATCACTTTGTACTAACCAATCAATTCATAAATGATGTTAATAGCTTGGCAAAAGGAACCAGCTATCCTGCAGTAACAAATCAAGTCATCTTTGATAGAGAAATTCCAATTCCACCCCTCAACGAACAGCACCGCATTGTTGCCAAAATAGAGGAACTCTTTAGCGAATTGGATAATGGCGTAGAGAATCTAAAACTGGCGCAAAATCAATTGAAAGTCTATCGGCAAGCCTTACTCAAACATGCCTTTGAAGGCAAACTCACCAAGGAATGGCGCAAAGAAAACAATCCAGAACCAGCTGAAAAGCTCCTTGAACGTATCAAAGAAGAACGCCAAGCAAGATACGAGCATGAACTCAAAGAGTGGAAAGTGGGGGTTAAGAAATGGGAGAAAGAAGGGAAGAAAGTTAAGAAGCCAAGGAAACCAATACTATCAAACCTTAAAATCATTGACAATGATGTATCGCTTCCATCTGCCTGGTTTTGGGCAGATTTTGAGAATACGGTATTGAACTTAGATGGGGATAGAATACCCTTAAGTAGTGCAGTTAGATCAACCAGAAAAGGGAACATACCATATTATGGAGCGACAGGGATAGTTGATCACATTGATGATTACCTTTTTGATGGTAAATACTTACTAATAGGAGAAGACGGTGCAAATCTATTGTCCAAATCAAGAGATCTTGCATTTATTGCAGAGGGTAAATTTTGGGTGAATAATCATGCACATCTTGTTCAGACCTTGAGTGGCTTAGATTTAAATTACCTATGTTATTATTTCAATTCCCTCATACTTAAAGAGTATGTTAGCGGTACTGCCCAGCCAAAGCTGACTCAAACAAATCTCAATAAAATTCCTATTCCTTATTGCTCCGATATGGAGCAGAGATTAATAGTGGATGAAATTGAATCTCAGCTATCCATAGTAGAGAAATTGGAAGAAACTATCAATTCAAGCTTAAAAAAATCTGACAGTCAACGGCAATCAATTTTGAAAAAGGCTTTTGAAGGGAAGTTGGTGGATCAAGATCCAAATGATGAACCGGCTTCTGAATTGCTCAATCGCATACAAGAAGAGAAAAAGAAGTATCTGGAAGAACAAAAACGGCAAAAGAAAAAAGCACCTAAAAAAATAAAGAAGATGAGTAAAGAACTAAGCATTGAAGATGTTCTCAAGGCATCCAAGAAGCCCATGCTTGCCAAGGAAGTATGGCAACAAAGCAAACACAGTGGGGATATTGAAGAATTTTACTCGGAGCTCAAAAAGCTCGGAAGTAAGATCGAAGAAATAAGAGATGGTATGGAGTCTAAACTCACCCTCAATAAATGAGAGTAGATAAAGTCTATATTGAAGATTTTAAGAATCTAAAGAAGTTTTGGATTGATCTGGATAAGGATCAAATGAACTCAGTATTGCTTGGTCAAAATGCTACAGGCAAATCCAACTTCATTGAAGCGCTTATCGAGATTTTTAAAAATTTAGACCTAAGTAAAAGCAGCTCTAGAAGATACCCAAAGTTCAAATATTGGATTCAATATCAATGTAGAGGAAATCAAATAAGTATTGATTACACCAATAGTACATATTCCATTCAGATAAATAAGGAGGCTAAACCCATTACTTATACGAAATTTTTCAGTGCTGAGGGTAAAAGAACTTATCTTCCAAAATACGTTTTTACGTACTATTCAGGAATCAGCAATAGGCTAGATCAGCTTTTCTGGGAGCATCAAAAAAACTTCTATTCCAAAATCATTAAACCTGATTTTGAGGCAAAAGAACTGGATGATCTAAGAAGATTATTTTATGTAAAGCAGATTCATAGCTTTTTCGTCCTTCTGGCATTTTTTGCCCTTCCAACTATTGAAAAAAAATCCAAAGATTTTTTGAATAATGTACTTGGGATTGAAGATTTAGAATCGATCCTATTTATTATAAAAAAGGGCGGTTGGGCTGGCAAAGGAGACCCTCGTTTTTGGGGGGCAGATGGATTAGTTAAGAATTTTCTCAGTGTACTATGGGATCACGCTTTGGCCCCAATATATGAGAACAAAACAGTCGATATTGACTTCAGGAGCCAAGAAACTCAAAACCGACTTTATCTTTATTTAAAGGATAAGTCGAAACTTAAGGCTTTTGCAAAAGAGTATTTTACAGTTAGTGGAGAAAATCCGAGTAACACTTTTCTTTTTAAAGCTCTTGAAAGTACATACATCTCTGAAATGCTTGAAGAAGTCAAAGTAAAAGTCAAGAAAAAGAAAGATGGAGAGGTATCGTTTAGAGAATTAAGTGAGGGAGAACAGCAACTTCTAACGGTTATTGGCTTGTTGATTTTCACAAGGGAAGATGAATCACTGGTTTTACTTGATGAACCGGATACTCATCTAAACCCCCTCTGGAAGTACGATTATCTTCATTATTTAAAAACCTTGGTTAAGTCAAAAGATGACCTTGTTTCAAATATGTCTGAGGATACTCTAGTAGAAGATAGAACAACACAAATCATCATAAACACGCACGATCCGCTTGTGATCGGCAGCATGGTCAAATCTCAAGTGAGAATATTTGGCAAAGAAATCAAGAGCTATGAAACTGATGCAGATGAAATCGGTCTAAAGTTCTTTAATAGAGCTCTTAATCAAGCAGTAGAACCTGATATTGATCCACAAGGACAAGGTGTAGCAGGGATTTTAACCAGCGAACTTTTTGGTTTACCTACCATATTGGATAAGTCTACACAGATAAAGCTGAATAAGAAGAGATATTTACAAGGTAAGAATATGAGAACCACTCTAAAGGGTAAGGAAAAAGAGGAGTATCTCAGTCTGAAGAAGGAGATGGAAGGTTACGGATTCTACGAAGAGTCTGAAGATTATTGGTTTAAGGAATACCTAAAAGAGATGTCAAAAGTGGAAGCTTTTCAAAAGGCCTCATTCACAGACAAGGAGATGATTGATTTGAAAAAGAGAAGTCAAGAAATTGCGCTCAAAATTGCAGCTCGTAAAAAAGAAACCAAATGAGACGCATAAACATCAACGAACTTAAAGACGAATACGATAGAATCCATGGTGATGGAGCATTTACAAATTGGAAGAAAGAGGCCAAAGCTCATTTAGAAAAGGTTGAAAAATTAACTCCAAAGAATAGATCTAAGTACTGGTCAAAAAATGGGTCTTGGACTCAATTGTATGGAGCAATGTCTAATTTATCTGGAGGAAAGTGCTGGTATACCGAATCTAAAGAGAATGCATCAGAATGGAACATTGATCATTTCCGTCCAAAGGCTAAATCACTTGACGAGAATGGTAAAACAATACTTATAGAAGGCTATTGGTGGAGATCATATGATTGGAAAAATTTTCGATTAGCCGGGACTCTAGCAAATCTTCTGAGAAAAGATAGGGAGGATGCAAGTGATGAAGTCTTTGGAAAAGGTAATTATTTCCCGCTTCAAGATGTCAAGAGCGTAGCTAAAGCGAAAGATATGATCTGCAATTGCGAACTCCCTCTGCTTTTGGATCCAACAAAGGCTGCAGACGTTACACTTATTTCCTTTGATGAGGATGGTAGTGCGTATGAGAGCTTTTCAAAAGAAGATCATGAATTGAAGTTTACAAGAGCAGCATTATCAATAAAATATTATGGTCTAAAGCATAAAGTTCTAAAACGGGGAAGAGCCACTGTTTGGCAAACTTGCGATGAGATTGTGGACGAAGCTCAAAACAACATAATGCTTAATAAGGGCAATGAAATTGAAATTGATTCGATAATCGAAAATTGCTTTGACAAGTTGGCTTTATTATCAGAAAGAAAAAGTCCACACTCAAGGGTGGTTTTTATCTATATAAAGACAAAAAGTATAGAAGATGATTACGCATGGTTAGAAGATGCATTAACAGCAATTATTTAGAATATGACAACAGGTAATCTAGTACAGAAAATATGGTCCTTTTGTGACACATTGAGAGACGATGGTGTAAGTTATTCTGATTACTTAGAGCAGCTCACCTTCTTGCTTTTCTTGAAGATGGCGGATGAGCAGGAGAAGGGACCACAAAAACGAAAATCAGGTATTCCAGATCAATACAAATGGGAAACAGTCGCTTCAAAGAGCGGGGTAAAACTTGAAACACATTATGTGGAACTGCTCCGCGAATTAGGGAAGGAGAAGGGCATGCTTGGTCAGATATTTACCAAGGCTCAGAATAAGATTCAAGATCCTGCTAAACTGGATCGGTTGGTCAAAATGATTGGCAAGGAAACATGGGTCAGTATGGATACTGATGTAAAAGGAGATATGTATGAAGGACTACTCGAAAAGAATGCACAAGATACAAAGAGTGGAGCTGGTCAATATTTCACACCCAGGGAATTAATCACAGGAATCGTTGAATGTATTCGACCAGAACCTCGAAAAACTATTGCTGATCCTGCGTGCGGGACAGGGGGATTTTTTCTATCTGCTTATGATTTCATCAACAATCGAGAGAATTACAAACTGGATAAAGAAGATGCGCGCTTTCTAAAAGAAGAGACATTCCATGGTTGGGAGATTGTAGCGTCCACTGCTAGAATGTGTTTAATGAATCTATTCTTGCATAATATTGGGAGTATCCCGGATCAAAAAAAGAAAGATGAAAAAGAAAAAGAACTACCAGTTTTAAGAGAAGATGCCCTTTTAACCAAGCCTAATGACTTATTTGATTATGTACTTGCAAATCCACCTTTCGGAAAAAAGAGTAGCATTACTATAACCAATGAGGAAGGCAAGGACGAAAAGGAAGACCTCAGTTACAACCGAAATGACTTCTGGGTAACGACCACAAACAAGCAGCTAAACTTTCTACAGCACATTGTATCAATGCTCAATACTACTGGTAAAGCAGCTGTAGTGCTACCAGACAATGTGCTTTTTGAAGGTGGAGTAGGAGAGACTGTTCGCAAGAAACTCATGGAGAAAGTTGACCTTCATACCATTTTAAGGTTACCAACAGGTATTTTCTATGCGCATGGCGTAAAGGCTAATGTGTTGTTTTTTGATGCTAAGCCAGCGGCCAAAGATCCATGGACCAAAGAAGTTTGGATTTATGATTATCGTACAAACATCAGCCACACGCTAAAGAAGAGCCCACTAAAATTTGAAAACTTAAAGGAGTTTGTGGGACTTTACAACCCGAAGAATCGTCATGAACGCAAGGAGACATGGTCAGAGGAAAGCAAAGACGGCAGATGGCGTAAATACGGTTATGAAGACATCCTAGCAAGAGATAAGACAAGTCTCGATATCACATGGCTGAGAGATGACAGCACAATAGACTTAGACAACCTACCAGAACCTGATGTTTTGGCAGTTGAGATAATTGAGAATATTGAAGCAGCTTTAGCGAGCTTTAGAGATGTGGCTTTGCAATTGGAGAAATGATAGTTGAGGATCTTAATGGCGAACTAGTAAAACATCTTCCGTACGCACAGGAGGTTTATTTTGCAATTGCTTTAGCACAAGAAGAACCCTTAGATAGATTTTTCAGTCTGATTCCTACAGAGGCGACTCAAAAAGTATTAGTGGGTGTTGATTTACCCACTTCGATAGAAGCTCTGGAACTCTTAAAAGATAAGCAAGATGAAAGTGATTGTGTTAGTGCAGCGATTTTCTACAACAGACAAAAGAATTTCCATCCCAAAGTTTATTTGATAAAGAAGAAAGATAATTGGATGGCTTTTATTGGTTCCGCTAACCTTACCAACGCTGGTTTGTCAAATAATGTTGAGCTCAGCTATTTGATAAATGATAATGAACATTGCCAGCAAATTTTGGAGTGGTTCAATTCCCTTTTTAAAGATTCATTCCCAATTGATGAATACAATATCAACGTTTACGGACAACAACCAGACACACCAAATGCTGGAAAAGGACAAAGTAAAAAACACCTAGATTTTAAAAGACCAATTCAGACACCCTTTGATCATATTGATTTCTCTGATCGCTTTTTTAAGAAAGAACACCATTGGGCTTTTCGGAGAGAGATGTGGAGTGATTCATCAGGGAAAGCTAACAAAGAAAGATTTGAGACGCAGAAGAAATTCGAAGAGCTCCACGATATTATTTTTCCCAAATTTGAAAGTTATGGTATTGGCGAACTGGAGCATAATGTGATGAATCACCTTGTTTCCATGTCATATCATTTGGAAGGTGCAACCACTCAGGATTTGAGTGCAATGTGGTTAAGTTATGGAAAGAAGCGTGACGAGATAAAGGAGTATCACGACCTATTTCCTTCGGTGAATAAATACAACAAATCTCAGGAAGACGATAAGCAAAGTTTCATTAATCATGCAAGACTTCAAATAAGACTTGAGCTTGAATCAATCGGTGTTTGGCTGCTTTTTGGAAAGAACAATGGAGGGAGTCAATTTGACCGAGATCATTTTTTTAGAGAGATGAAAAGAGAAAGCTATCGAGAAGACTTTCATAAATTAGTTATTAATCTACCCAATGAATATTGGATTGACGTCAATGAGAAAAAGCTTCCATGTAATTCATTCGACTTCCCTGATGATTTGTATGACCATTGTAAACGGGATGATCCGCAGAAGTACTTTTCCATAGGTAGAGATTATGAAATAGCTGATCCCGAAATGTCTGAAATTCGATTGCCAATAACCACCTTGGAAGTATTTAATCTATTGTATCCTTTGTATGATATGATGCGTCATAAGCTTTAGCATGAAACATCAATATATTGACAAACTATTAGAATAAAACCTATGCTTTGGAATAAAGAAGACCGATACGCAAAGTGGCCTTACGAAAAGGAGAGTGAGCTGGAAGACACTGTCAATGAAGTAAAGTCGCAGCTTTTTGGATCCAAAAGAATCTATTTAGATGACAAAAGGAAGATTGGAGCAAAAGGCAATACCAACAACCTTCCTGATGGCTATCTTCTCGACCTAACCAATGAAAAAGACCCAAAGATCTTCGTTGTTGAGAATGACCTTGCTAGCCATCAACACCTCAAGCACATAGCGGTTCAGATCCTTGAGTTTTCGCTATCCTTTGAGTCATCCAAAGTCAAGGTAAAAAACATCATCAAAGAGATGCTTCACAAGCGGCCTGATGAATGGAAAAAATGCGAGCTATTTGCTAAGAGTAATGGCTTTGAAAATGTTGACTATTTATTGGAGTCAATCATCCACAAACCAGATTCATTCAATGCATTGTTGATCATTGATGAACTAGGAGTGGAGCTTGAGACCGTATTGATTAGCCGGTTCAGGTTTCCTGTTGAGACCATCACCCTCCAGCGCTTCAAAAGTGATAAGGGAAATGTGCTTTACGACTTTGAGCCATTTTTGAATGAGGTAGCAGAAGACACAGAACAGGTGAGCATTACGGACATTGACACCATCGTAGTTCCAGCTCGTGAAGATGGCTTCAATGAAGTATTCATTGGTGAAAATGCGTGGTATTCCATCAGGCTGAATGCGTCGATGATTCCTAAGATTAAATACGTGGCTGCTTATGAAGTAGCGCCCATTTCAGCGATCACACACATAGCAGAAGTTAAGTCTATCGAACAATATAAAGACACAAATAAATATATATTGAAGTTCACAGAACCGGCAGAAAAAATCAAAAAAGTATCCATAGGTAAGATCAAAGGAAAAGCACCGCAGAGTCCCAGATATTCATCCAGAGCAAGAATTCTATCAGCAGGTTCCTTGGATGAGGTGTTCTGACCTTCAACGGCCAAGTCAAGGGAAGAAGAAAAAACTCCTTTTCATTAAAATTTGTATGATAGGAAGGTGTTAAGGCAAAATAATTCCTGATTCTATCATGCTTTCCCTAAACTGATTATAGAAAAGGCATTCATGACCATGTTGGCGTGCCATTTCGATAGCCTTTTTGTCTTGAGTAAAAAAGACCATTCTATTGATTATATGGGATTCGGATATGTTGCCTTTGTTCATTTGTAATACTGCATCTGCTTCACCTGCATCTTCCTCGACATTTCCTATCAGCGCTACAATTTCACTTTTGGAGACCTTAATTGGACAGATTTGTAAAGCAGAAAAACTATCCATTGCCCGTTTCAATAACTTAGCTCGTTTTTTATCTTTACGCTTCAGCAAGAATTCATTCTCTACAGTAGCAGGAATCCAAATTTGATCGTATTCTGAAATCAATACAGAGAGTGCTTGATCTAAATGGTTTTGGTTCGCGTAATAAAGTTCTTCAAATAAATAAACCAAACAATTGTTATCAATGAACAATACTGATCCAGAAAACTTAATCATCAGAATTAAAAGCCAACAGGAATAGAAACAATATCAAACCCAGGACAATTAGAAAACCTCCTGAATCTTGATTTTTCTGAACCTTTGTCAAGTAGGAAAGAACGATATTTCTTAGATCTGATGAATTTCCTCTATGATATCTTTCTAAGGAGGAAAAGTGTTGTTCTACAGATGAGGGTAATTCTAGGTCAAAAGGAATAAACCCTACAATCTTTTTATTGATTGATTGAAGAAATTTAAGTTCTTCAATAGTTCCATTATCTATTGTCTCGGCAGATTGTGCAATGAAAAGAACGACAGTTGAGTTTTTGAGATTCTTTTGTATGTCGGTTTTATTCCTACCGAAATGTTTAGGAACTACATAAACTCTTTGATTTCTTGATTGGGCCAAAGCTTGCACTTTTACAGCCACATTGGCTGCATCGAAATCGTCACTTGGATATAAGACTGTTATCATGATAGTTGGATAACAAATTTAAATTGAAAATGATTGCGGTAAGCTACAAATTCAAATTTGAATCCTCAAAATATATTGGATAATTGTGGTAGTTGTAATGTGCTACATTCATAACCATGACTGATTCATGGTCATGGAAGTCTGCATTCTCAATAACCGAACCTTGCCTTTCAATCATGAAAGGACTTATGACATGGTTTACAAACAGAAACCAGCCATTTAATCGGTTCTTTTTCTATGCTGTATTTCGTATATCTATTGTGTTGTACCTAGGTGT
>CAYGTD010000065.1:5960-13728 GCA_964352725.1 uncultured Roseivirgaceae bacterium | reverse complement strand
CCACCGACTCACGGATTTTCAGTCCGATGCTCTACCAACTGAGCTACAGCACCAATTTTTGAGTTGGCAAAAGTAGATAATTCTGTGAAACAGAAAAATATAATTTGAAATAGATAAAAGTATTTTTTAAAATTATGCAATATATACCTCAAATAGCCTTTTTAGTAATAGCTGGAATTTTCGGCTACTTCATTTTTGGTCGTATTCGTCAGATATCTAGGAATATCAAGCTTGGCAAGTCGGTTGATCTATCAGGAAATAAGGGTGATCGATGGCGAAATATGCTCCTTATTGCTTTCGGACAGAAGAAGATGTTCAAACGACCTATACCAGCATTTCTGCATCTACTTATTTATGTGGGTTTTGTGCTGATAAACCTGGAAGTGCTTGAAATAATTATTGATGGGATCTTTGGTACACACCGAATATTTGCCCCAGTCTTGGGTGATATGTACACAGGGATGATCAATTTCTTTGAATTTTTGGCATTGGGAGTATTAATTTCCTGTATTATATTTCTTCTAAGAAGAAATGTAACCAAAGTTCAGCGGTTCCATAAAGTAGAAATGAAAGGCTGGCCCACATTAGATGCAAACCTCATCTTGGTCATTGAAATTGTCCTAATGGTAGCTATTTTAAACATGAACGCTGCTGACCAGATATTACAAAGTAGGGGAGTGGATCATTACACTCAGACAGGCTCTTTTTTTATTAGTTCCACTATGTTCTCTTTTCTCCAAAATTGGGATACAAATTTATTGGTGATGGTAGAAAGAGGAGCATGGTGGGCTCATATTGTAGGTATTTTTGCTTTTGCCTTATTTGTAACTTACTCCAAGCATCTGCACATTTTTATGGCATTTCCAAACACCTACTATGGAAGACTAACTCCTAAAGGCCAGATGGAAAATATGGAGGAAATTACCAATGAGGTAAAGATCATGTTGGGTATGCCAACTGAAGGCGAAGCGGCACCTCCAGCTGAGGGCATGAAGTTCGGTGCAAAAGATGTCAATGATTTGAATTGGAAAAACCTAATGGATGCATACGCATGCACCGAATGCGGTAGATGTACTTCCGAATGTCCAGCAAATTTGACAGGAAAAAAATTGAGTCCAAGGAAAATAATGATGGACACTCGGGATCGATTGGAAGAGGTTGGAAAAACAGGATTAGAGGATGGGAAATCTCTTTTGGGTGATTATATCACCAAAGAAGAGATCAACGCCTGTACAAACTGTAATGCATGCACAGAGGCCTGTCCAATCAATATCAATCCATTGGATATTATTCTTCAAACAAGAAGATATGTAGCAATGGAAGAGTCAGGTTCTCCAGACTCATGGAATGCGATGTTTCAAAATGTGGAAACGAATTTTGCTCCATGGAAATTTGGAGTGCAGGATAGATTTAACTGGTCAAACGAACTTAAAGAAGAAAAATGAGCGAAATTAATATACCAACCGTAGCAGATTTAGTAGCAAAAGGAGAGAAGCCAGATGTTTTATTCTGGGTAGGCTGTGCTGGTTCCTATGATGACAGATATAAAAGTGTAACCAAAGCTTTTGTGAAAATACTTAATAAAGTAGGCGTGAACTTTGCCGTACTTGGTCCAGAAGAAACATGTACTGGAGATCCAGCACGAAGAGCGGGAAATGAGTTTCTTTTTCAAATGCAGGCCATGGCAAACATTCAAGTTTTGAATGGATATGAAATCCAAAAAATTGTCACTGCATGTCCGCATTGCTTCAATACGCTTAAGAATGAATATCCTGAACTTGGTGGAAATTATGAGGTAATTCACCACTCTACTTTTCTACAGCAATTGATCAATGACGGTAAAGTTGAATTGAAAGGCGGAGGAGAATTTAAAGGAAGAAAAATCACTTATCATGATTCTTGCTTCTTAGGAAGAGCTAATAATGTCTATTCGGCACCAAGAGCCGTTCTAGAAGCATTGGATGCAGAGCTGGTAGAGATGAAGCGTTGTAAAACAAAAGGGCTATGCTGTGGAGCTGGTGGAGGTCAGATGTTCAAGGATGCAGAACCGGGCAACAAAGAAATTAATATCGAACGTACGGAAGAGGCGTTGGCTACTAAAGCGGATACTATTGCTGTGGCATGCCCATTTTGTATGACGATGATGTCTGATGGCGTAAAGAATAAGGAAAAAGAAGATTCAGTGAAAGTCAGAGATTTGGCTGAACTGATTGCTGAATCAGAAGGTTTGTAAAATATGCTAGTAGAATTTGATCAAATGCCAGAAACATCCAGGGTATGGATTTATCAGGCAGAAAGAAGGCTATCTGAATCAGAAGTTGATTTTGTAGAGAAAAGCACTGCTGATTTTTTAAGAAAATGGTCGGCTCATGGAAATGACCTTAAGTCTTCTTTTAGAATTGAGTATAATCAGTTTTTAATTCTTACAGTGGATGAATCTTTTAGTCAGGCAAGTGGATGCAGCATTGACGCGTCTGTCAACTTGATTAAAGCGTTGGAGCAAAAAATAGGTATTTCTTTCATCACTAATGGACTGGTTGGCTTCTTGATTGAAGATGAAGTGAAGTTGCTTCCTTTTAATAAACTAAAGGGTGAAATAGCTGCACAGAACATCTCAGGATCTACGCCAATGTTCAATAATACCATTCAGTATTTATCAGACTTTAAATCGAAATGGATTGTTGAAAGCAATCAAGGTTGGGTTAGTAGATATTTCTAGGTAGGGATTTTGCTCCTGTTCTTGTTTTATCTTTGAAGTAAATTCGAAAGATCAATTCATTAACAATTTCGTTATTCTGGTATGCGAAGATTCTTTTATCTCCTTCTGATTTTTATTATTGCAGGCTGCTCTATTGAAAGTAGTATAGAAAAAGGCGAATTCGATGCTGTCATTTCCAAACTAGGAGGAAATCCTCAAAAAAATACCGCCGAGGAGAACGTAACAGTAGGAGATGCTTATAGAAAGTCTAATCGTGTAAACGAATCCATACCATTTTATAAGGAAGCATTAAAGCAAGGAACACCTAATGAGGCAGTCAACTTATATGTGGCTAGAGGTCTAAAAGTAGAGCAACGATATGAGGAAGCACACAAAGTGCTTGATGACTATTTGCAAAAGGCGAGAAACTCCGAAGTGAAAAAATTAGCAGAAAAGGAGCTAAGTAACTTAAGAAAATTAGAAGAATTAGAAGCCGAAAGCAGTTACTACAGAGTAAAAAACTTACAGGAAATCAACACTGAGCGAGCGGAGTATTCTCCTGTGTACAGTAGGAACTATCTGTATTTCACCACGAATAGAGAAGGAAGTAAGATTTATAGAGCTACTGGTACTCCATTTACTGACATATATCGAGTAGCCTCAAAAGGTGCAAATGTAGAGCTCAACACCCTCTCATCTTTAGACCCAATTATTAACCATATCGACACAAATGAAGGCTCTGTAGCTTTTTCTCCAGATGGGAATTCCATGATCTTCTCCAAAGGAAACGACGGGAAAGCTACTGGATTTACGGAGGTGAATTTGTTCTTTTCTAGATTCAGAAGCGGTAAATGGTCTGAGCCGGTTCCACTTTCTATTAATAACGCAGAAGCATGGGATTCGTGTCCAGCATTAAGCCCAGATGGGACTACACTCTATTTCTCATCAACAAGACCGGGCGGTTTTGGAGGTGCAGATATTTACACCGCCAAAGTAAATAGAAGAGGAAGATGGGTAGATGTGAGAAACATGGGACCCGAAATCAATACGGCTGGTGATGATATGTTTCCTTATGTAAGTGAAGACGGAAGTCTCTACTTTTCATCCACTGGGCATCCTGGGTTTGGGAAGCTTGATATGTTTAGAGCAGTGAGAACTGGCGGACAAGTCACAATTGAAAACTTAGGGAAGCCAATGAATTCATCTGCTGATGATTTTGGGTTATTTCAATTCGATCTAACAAGAGGATTCTTTTCATCTAATAGAAAAGGAGGTAAAGGAGATGACGATATTTATACTTTCATTAATGATGATCCAGATTTGAAAGTGGTCAATTATTTCCTAACTGGAACTACCGTAACTACTGATGACGCGAATTCAGAAATTATTCTACCAAATACCAAAGTATCACTCACAGCAGACAATGGAGACGTCATTGATGAGGCGTTTACCAATGTGGATGGGAGTTTTAAGTTCCGAGTTTATCCAGAAGAGCATTATGATCTAATTGGAGAAAAAACAGATTATTTCACTACCAGAAAGGACTTCACGACGATTGGTAAAACCGTAGATAAATCTACGTTAAAAGAATTTATAACAAACATTACGTTTGAGACTAAGATCATGATGGATCGCATAGTGCTGGAAAAAGCGGTTGTATTGGACAATATTTATTACGATTTAGACAAATCAGAGATACGTTCTGATGCGGCAGTGGTATTGGATAGCCTAGTCCAAATCATGAATGACAATCCCCAGATTTACATTGAATTGGGGTCTCATACAGATGACAGGGCGGGAGATGATTACAACTTGGATTTATCTAGAAAGAGAGCTCAATCTGCAGTACGCTATATCATTGACAATGGGGTAGAATCAGCTAGGATTGTCGCAAAAGGCTATGGAGAATCTCAACTTCTGATTAAAAATGCTCAGACAGAAGAAGAGCACCAAATAAATAGACGTACTGAATTCAAAGTGCTAAAGTATAATCCGCTAGATAGAGAAGATGATGCCGCACCCGATGAAAAAGGTGACGAATATGATCGATTCTTCAATGATTCTGGTAATGGATAAGTAACAAAACGTTTTCTTTGCATCAATCATAGTTGAATTAAACACAGAATGTTTTTTGCATCCAATTGACGGAATGTCTTAAAATATTTCTTTCCATTAGGTAAATAATAAATATAATTCGATGACAAATCGATACGCTCAACGAGGTGTTTCTGCTGACAAAGAAGACGTTCACTCTGCCATAAAAAACATCGATAAAGGACTGTTTCCAAAAGCCTTTTGTAAGATAGTGGAGGATATCTCCAACGATCCAGAGTACTGCACCATCATGCATGCAGACGGAGCGGGCACAAAATCATCATTAGCTTATTTATACTGGAAGGAGACGGGAGATATAAGTGTATGGAAAGGAATAGCACAAGATGCGATCATCATGAATACGGACGATTTGCTCTGTGTTGGCTGCACGGATAATATTCTGCTATCGTCTACCATAGGCAGAAACAAAAATCTGATTCCGGGTGAAGTGATTGCTGAAATTATCAACGGGACAGAGGAGGTGCTTCAAATGCTCCGAGATAATGGAGTCGACATTAAGTCTACAGGTGGGGAGACGGCAGACGTTGGTGATTTAGTCAAGACCATCATTGTAGATAGTACAGTGACCGCACGAATGAAACGAAGAGACGTCATTAGCAATGATAATATACAGTCAGGAGATCTAATTGTAGGACTATCATCTTATGGGCAATCGACGTATGAACAAGAATATAATGGAGGAATGGGGAGTAATGGACTTACCTCCGCTCGTCATGATGTCTTTGCTAACGAATACGCTAATAAATACCCTGAAACGTATGATGTAGGAGTCCCAAAAGATTTAGTCTATAGTGGCTCAAAAAAGCTAACAGATGCTATTGTTGATTCGCCTTTGAATGCGGGCAAATTGGTATTGTCCCCGACAAGAACCTATGCGCCAATCATTCATGCTATACTAAAAGAGATACGTTCAGAGGTGCATGGCATGGTGCATTGCAGTGGAGGCGCTCAAACAAAGGTTATGCATTTTGTAGATAACCTCAGAATTATTAAGGACAATCTTCTACCTACTCCACCACTTTTTAGAATGATTCAAGAAGAAAGTGGTACAGATTGGAAGGAAATGTACAAAGTTTTCAATATGGGTCACAGAATGGAAATCTATGTGGCAGAAGAGGCAGCTGACGAAATCATAGAAATTTCCAAGTCATTTAATGTAGATGCGCAAGTGATCGGTCGCGTAGAAAATGCAGATAAGACCGAGCTTTTCATACAGTCTGAGCATGGTGTTTTCGAGTATTGATAACTGCTTCTAAGTATTTTGAAATATAGAAAGTAGATTCTTTAGTTTATGAAGGGTTTTTACAAAGAACTTAAAAACGATAAAATCACACTACTTCCAATAACTAGTGATCACATTCAAGAAATGAGATCGCTAAGTCGTGATCCAAGTATTTGGACATGGTACACAGAAGATTTAACTCAACCTGATGCATTAGCTGTTTGGATGACCAAACGATTGGACGAAACCGAAAGAGGGGAGAAGATGACCTATTCTGTGATGCTAAATCAAACAGGAAAGATCATCGGAAGCACTAGTTATGGTCATATTGATTGGGTAGAAAAAGGAATCGAAATAGGCTGGACATGGTTGGGTGCTGAGTTTATTGGATCTGGCATCAATAAACACATGAAGTTTCTTATGCTGCAACATGCTTTTGAGAATATGGAGATAGAGCGGCTAGAACTCAGAACTGATGAAACCAACATAAGGTCTAGAAAAGCGATGGAAAAGATAGGGGCTCAACATGACGGTACATTACGAAATCACAGAAGAACTAGAGGAGGAAGAAGACGAAATACGGTAGTCTACAGTATATTGAAATCAGAGTGGTCTGAAATTAAAACCAGTATTTTTAAAGATTTAGTCTAATCTACTTCGCGAAAATCTGGTCGTCATTTTTAAATGACTTGAACTCGAGCGCATTTCCTGAAGGATCTTGGAAAAACATAGTGGCTTGTTCACCAGTCTGACCCTCGAATCTCACATAAGGCTCTATGATAAATTGAACATTATTTACTTTCAATCGCGCAGCTAAAGTATCCCAATCCTTTCTGCTAAGTACTACCCCAAAATGAGGGACGGGCACATTATGCCCGTCCACAGGATTTATTTTGGCGACCTCCATTTCATCTACCATATGGATGACGAATTGATGACCATAGAAATTGAAATCTACCCATCGGTCTGAAGACCTACCTTCTTCAAAACCCATTACCTCACGGTAGAAGGTTCTTGTCTCCTGAATTTCCTTTACAGGAATTGCCAGATGGAATGGTCTCAGATTATTCATAGTATTTATTTATCCTAAAAATGGGTATTTATAATCTGTAGGAGACACTAATGTCTCTTTTATAGTTCTCGCACTTACCCAACGGAACAAGTTCATCATGGCACCAGCTTTATCATTTGTTCCAGAGCCTCTTGCTCCTCCAAATGGCTGCTGGCCTACAACTGCGCCTGTTGGCTTGTCATTGATGTAGAAGTTACCTGCAGCGTTTCTAAGCGCATATGTAGCTAAGTCAACAGCATATCTGTCTTTACTGAAGATGGCTCCCGTAAGGGCGTAAGGAGAGGTCTCATCCACAATTTTCAATATCTCCTCAAACTTGTCTTCATCGTAAACATGCACTGTCAATACAGGACCGAAGATTTCCTCACACATTGTTCTGTATTTTGGATCTTTAGCTTCAATAACTGTTGGTTCTACAAACCACCCTTTCGAATCGTCATAGTTTCCGCCGGCAATAATTTCTACGTTTTTATCTTCCTTAGCTTGATCTATGTAGCCAGTGATTTTATTAAATGATCTTTCGTCAATCACCGCATTTACGAAGTTTCCGAAATCTTCAGGTGACCCCATCTTGATTTCTTTTAAATCAGCGATCATGAATTTTTTCACATCATCCCAAAGATTGGAAGGAATATATGCTCTTGATGACGCACTACATTTT
>CAYGTD010000065.1:0-5950 GCA_964352725.1 uncultured Roseivirgaceae bacterium | reverse complement strand
CTACATTTTTGTCCTTGATATTCAAAAGAACCTCTAATTAAACCAGTGGCTACTTCTTTTGCATCAGCAGATTTGTGAGCCACAACGAAATCTTTTCCACCTGTCTCACCCACAATTCTTGGATACGTTCTGTACTTATCGAGATTAGCACCAATCGTTTTCCAAAGGTTTTTGAATACGCCTGTACTCCCTGTAAAGTGAAGTCCAGCAAAGTCACGATGATTGAAAATGACATCTCCAGCCACAGGACCATCGACATATATAAGATTTATCACACCATCTGGAAGTCCAGCTTTTTTGAATACTTCCATGATTACCTGTGCAGAATAAACTTGTGTATAACTAGGTTTCCATACGATTGTATTTCCCATCATAGCAGGGGCTGCACAAAGGTTTCCAGCAATAGCAGTAAAGTTGAACGGTGTAATAGCAAAAACGAATCCTTCAAGTGCTCTATACTCCATTCTGTTCCAAACTCCTTCAGAAGAATCTGGCTGCTGCATATAAACTTCTTGCATAAATGAAACATTGAATCGTAAGAAATCAATGAACTCACAAGCAGCATCTATTTCTGCTTGAAAAGCATTTTTTCCTTGTCCAAGCATTGTCGCAGCATTAATCTTCGCTCTATATGGTCCTGCAAGAAGCTCAGCTGCCTTTAAGAAAATTGTTGCTCTATTTTCCCATGTCATTCCTTCCCATGCTTCTTTTGCGTCAAGTGCAGCATCAATTGCCGCCTTTACATGAGAAGCATCCCCTTCAGAAAAGTGACCCAACACATGCTGATGATCTTGTGGAGAAGTCATGGCTACTTTATTGCTAGTATGCACTTTTTTGGATCCAATAAACATTGGAGCGTCGATTTTCTGAGCATACATTTCTTTGTATGTGGCTAGAACTTCCTCTCTTTCAGGGGTTCCTGGAGCATAGCTCAAAATCGGCTCATTAATAGGCTGGGGTATAAAAAAATTTCCTTTAGACATGTTTATTTTTTTTTAAGAATTGCAAAAGTAAATGATGCTGGATAAACAGTTAGAAAATGTCAATCTTAAAAGAGTCTGATTAGTTCCGTATGTGACTCAATAGTATAATCAGCGAGTGATTTTTTAGTTCCTGTTGGATTATACAACAATGTTTTCATTCCAAAATCCTGAGCTCCTTGGATATCTGTCTTAGGATTATCACCTATCATGATGGAATTATTCTTGTTTGATTTTGCTAGACTCAGTGATAACTCAAAAATTTCAGGAAATGGTTTACGAGTATTAGCAGTTTCTGAAGTGACTATCACATCAAAAAACTTGTGTATGCCTGAATTTTTCATTTTTAACTCTTGAGATATATCAAATCCATTGGTGATAATGTGCATCTGATATTTTCCTTCCAGATAATTGAGTGCCATCATCGTGTCTGGCATCAGGTAAGGCTTACTAGAACAATTTTCGATAAAATATTCGGAAGCTTCTTTTGAATAAGTAGTATCTATACCTACCATTTTTAAAACCTCATTGAATCGATCATTTTTTATTTCTTCACGCCCGATGAGTCCAATATTATACTTCTGCCATAGCTTATTATTCACGTCGTGAAAAGCATTGATAAACTTCTTTGCCCGGATACCTTTTGCCTCCATGTCAAAGTTTTTGTAAATCTCTAAAAGTGTTTCTTGAGCGCTTCGATCATAATCCCAAAGTGTGTGATCCAGATCGAAAAAGATGTGTTCTATTTCTTTCAACGTCTATAATTCCTCGCTTCTATTTTGTTTTTTGCTAATGCTCTATTGGAGTCCATGGTTTCATAGACTTCCAAATCCTTTTGAAGAATGGCGTCTTTATCCAAAAATTTGAATATTTGGCTCACCATATTATAGCCTTCTTCTTTGATACTGTAAAATACCCACTGATCATATTTTCGAGCAGTTACCATCCCAGCATTCTTCAAATAGGTGATATGCCGTGATGTTTTGGTTTGGGTAAAATCAAGAATCGATTCTAGGTCAGTAATACATAGCTCCTCTTTTCTATAGAGGAGATGAATGATTCTGGTTCTCGAGTCGTCCGAAAAAGACTTGAAAATCTGAGTTCCATAAGAAAGGTTAAAATTCTTGAGCCTCATTTTTTTCTAGCTACTTTTACCGAAAATTAAACTTTTCTGGTGTAAAACCATTTAAGTACTAAAAGAAGTTGGTTTGAGAATCCTTTTTACTACATGTGTATTGTTATTGGCTCTTGGCTCAGTAAATGCTCAGGAGAAAAAAAAGAAGGTCATTCAGTTTACTGGAGTTGTTCTAGGAAGTGATAGTGTCACTATTATACCTGGGACACATATATACATTCCTACTTCTGGCAGAGGAACTACAACGAATCCTTACGGCTTTTTCTCGATCCCCGTAATGGAAGGTGATAGTTTGGTGTTTAGTGCTGTAGGTTATAGAAGAGCTTTTTTTAAGGTTCCTAAGCATGAAGGGGAAAGTAGCTTAAAAGTAATTATTGCCTTAAAAGAAGACATTACATTTCTCGAGGAAGTGGAAATAAGACCATACCCAACAGAAGCCATGTTTAAGGAGGCGTTGATTACCATGGAACTTCCATATCAGCAAGAATATGCTAATATTTATCAATGGCTGAATAGCGAAATAATGCAGGAAGCTTATTTATCACTTCCTGCTTCTCCCAATGAAAATTTAAAATACTTCTCTCAACAGCAACAACGATCATATATTAATAGATACTCTCCGCCTCAAAATCAGTTATTGAATCCTTTTGCTTGGTCACAGTTTATTCAATCGTTGAAAAAGAAAAGGTAATTAACCTTCTCTCTGCAACTGACCAGCTACTTCTTGCACCTTAGACCAAACTCTAAAAGTGTTTTTGTAGCAGATCTTCTCAATGTCTTCTTTTGAATATCCTCTTTTAAGCAATTCGTAAATTAAATTAGGATAAGTAGAAACATCTTTCAACCCTTTTGGAAGACTATCTCCTACACCATCATAATCTGAACCGAAGGCTACATAATCTATCCCTACCGTGTTCACAACATGATCAATATGATCAGCAACCGTCAGGATATCTTCGAACATATCATTTTCATCCGTATACTTCTTCACATAAGCGGTGTATATAGAGTCTTCAGGATCAAGTGAGTTTTCAGTTCTGTAATTGATTAGATCCTCTCTCATCTTATCACGTTTATCCTGATTTTCTTTTGATAAAAAGCTAGAACCAAAATTGATGTGAATGACTCCATCATTTTCTGCCAATGCTTTTAATAGATTGTCAGGCATATTTCTTTCAAAACCAGGAGTGAATTTCCTGCATGATGAATGCGAAGCAATAACTGGGGCTTTAGTAATTGCTAAAGCATCAAATGCCGCACTGTCTGTTACATGCGAAATATCTACCATAATACCCCACTTATTCATTTCTCTAACAACCTCTTCTCCAAAAGGACTGAGTCCATTCCAAGTATAGGCTGTATCATAAGAAGAGTCACAGATTTGATTGTCTTTTGAATGTGTAAGTGTAATATATCTAATGCCTCTGTCGTAGAAATACTTCACATTATTGATGTCATCTTCAATAGGAGCGCCGTTTTCCATTCCCATTGGAAGAGATATTAAACCCTTATCAAAGTTGGTAAGAATATCAGCTGGTGTATTTGCCATGGCAAATTTTGCTGGGAATGTGACAGGAAGTCTTGATACCATATCAATCAGTGAGTCTGCAAATTCTTTTGCTCCTCCTGTCTCTTGATACCTTGCAGGAATATAGATAGACATGAAAGGGGCATCAAGTCCACCCTTTTTCGCTTTAGGATAATCAAAGTTTCCAGTAGTTTCGATGGATACATCTTCCACTGTTTTTGTAATCATGAATCCTTTGATGTTCATTCGGTAAGGCAGATCGACATGACCATCAACAATGACAAATTCTTGAGCTAGTTCATTAGCATAAGCTCTGATTTCGTCATCAGACATAGTTTCTACGTTTTTCTCTTCCTCCGCTTTATTCGATGTGCATGAGGCAAGAAATAGTATTAGAAATAAAACGGAAAAGGACTTTTTGATAAGATTGTACATGAATTATGAGTTTTTATTTGATGACAGCAAATGTACGGAATCGCAACTATTCATTTTATGAATCGGTAATTCATTGCCCGAATTACATTTTTTTGATATTTTACATGAGAATTAGAAGGGATTAATTGTTGGATTTGATTTAATTTGTGTCGTTGCACTATTAATGTGTAATGACTTTTTAAAAAGGAGTAATTATTTCGCTTAATAAATAAAAGCTATGACTGACCCTATTTCACCCGAATTACTAGGCAATTGGAACACATATGGAGGATACTTGGCTATGGCCGTAGCAGGTGTCGGTGTTTTGATTCTAATTGGTCACTATTTGAAGCTTCTGGCTACAAGTGACTTCAAGGCACGATATGATTATATCAACATGCACGAGATTAATATGCTTTGGAATGGAGCATTGTTGATCATAATTGGTGCAACACTTTTCTTAAACACATTAGCTACTGAATCTATTTGGCTTTGGTTCTTTGTGAGAATCTTCATGATGTCAATGGGGGCAGTTATCTTAGGGGTAATTGTTCAAAACATTCTAAAATTCTACTATCCTTTCTTTATTGAAAAGAGATTGAAAAAGCTGAGATATACACCACGTATCTCACCTGATGGTAGAAAAATGAAGTTGTTAAGTGAAGAAGAAGAAGATGTTTTCTTAGATGAAGGTATGCAAGCAGAAGAAGATGCTTTCTCTGTAGATTACGATGTGTGGATTGATGAAGAATCTAAGTTCACCAAGATTGAAAAATATAACGGTAGACTTCACGCATTACAATGTTCTAACTGTAACTATCAGACGTTGAAAGTAGACAGAGAAGAAGTAATTCAAACCGCTACTGAATTGGAAGAAGGCGAATTAATGAAATATTTTAGCTGTGGCTATTGTGGTCATTAAGAAAGAAAATCTTTTAAAATTGGAAAGATCAGGACAAGCGAACCTGCCTAAAAAATTGCAACCTAACCAAAACTAAAAAGCCTCCAATCGGAGGCTTTTTTTGTGTCTTATAATTTGATGCAAATATTTTGAGGCTCGGAAAAAAACTTTAATGCTTCATTGCCTCCCTCTCTTCCAATACCGGAATCTTTCATTCCACCAAATGGAGTTCTAAGATCTCTTAGCAACCAGCAGTTGATCCAGACTATTCCAGAATGGATTAGATGAGCTACTCTGTGCGCTTTTTTAAGGTTAGTTGTCCAAATAGTGCACGAAAGGCCATAGCGAGTAGAATTTGCTACCGCAACCGCTTCTTCTTCAGTTTTGAATTTATTGAGTGTCACCACAGGACCAAAAATTTCTTCTTGATTGGTTCTGCAGTTTTCATCCAATCCTTCAATAATAGTTGGCGGATAGTAATACCCGTCTTTATGAATTCTCTTACCACCAAGGAGAATGGTACCACCTTCTTTCTCGGCTAGCTTTACATAGGAGTCTACTTTAAGAAGATGATCTTCAGAAACTAGCGCTCCCATATTGGATGTTTCATCCTGAGGATTTCCTGTTACTAGCTTAGCACTTTCTTCAATAAATCTTTTTTTGAAGTCTTCATAAATGGATTCTTCAATCAAAATACGTGAGCCGCAAAGACAGATTTCACCTTGATTCGTGAAAGAGCTTTTTACGCTTGTTTTTACTGCTTCGTCCAAATCACAATCGGCGAAAATTAGGTTTGGATTTTTTCCACCCAATTCAAGTGATACTTTTTTGAACTGCTGAGAAGCAGTTGCACCCACCATTTTACCAGTGGTGGTGCCTCCAGTGAAAGAAATTGCCTTAGTAGCTGTATGTTCTACTATGAGTTGCCCAATTTCCTTGCCCTCCCCATGGAGAATATTCAGAACTCCTTTTGGCATTCCAGCTTCATTAGC
>CAYGTD010000064.1:13940-14326 GCA_964352725.1 uncultured Roseivirgaceae bacterium | reverse complement strand
ATCGGCTGTTTGCACGGCAGGTATAATCTCCACCAATGGCATCAATGGTGCTGGATTGAAAAAGTGAATTCCTACAAATCGAGAAGGATTTTCCAGTGAAGCTCCAATAGATGCTAATGATAGTGAGGAAGTATTTGACGCAATGATCGTATCTTCTCTCACAATTTTTTCAATACCTGCAAATACCTTTTTCTTGATTTCCAAGTTTTCAACAATTGCCTCGATCACTAAATCCGAATTCTCAAAATATGATTGATCTTGGGTGAAATCAATTCGTCCAAGAATTCCATCAGCCGTTTTTTGATCAATTTTTTCTTTCTCGACAATTCGGTTCATCACCTTCACTAAACTGGAAGAAGACTTTTCTAAAATAGATTCATTGGTAT